>JALWTZ010000334.1 GCA_026993285.1 Lysobacterales bacterium
GCTGTGTTGAAGGGGAACACACATACATACAGCGCAATCAGCAGGGGCATGGCGAAATGGCTATGTCCGGCAACGCGTTCTGTTCTCCACAATCTCCAGGGCAGCCACAAAAACAGGCCATAGCCGACAAGACCCAGACTACCGGTTTCCGTGGCCACTTCCAGCAGGGTCATGTGGGCATGGGTCTGGCCGGTCTTGGCAAAGGGGTCGTCAGACTGTGCATATTGACTGTACACATAGCGAAAACCCCTGGGCCCGACGCCGTTGAGCCAGTGATCCTGATACATCTTCAGTGAGACTTCCCAGATCCAGGTGCGGAGAGAGGTGACTTCGGTCAGGCTTTCCTGCAGATGGGCGGGGTCTGGTACCGTACGATTGACGCGGTTGGCAAAATTGCTGTCCCAGTGATAGAGCGTGCCACCAATCAGGCCGAACAGCAGGGTGAACAGGAGGCTGGCCGTGAGAAAACGGCGGGTCTGTGCACGGTAAATGCTGTACCAGATGTAGAGGGCATACCCGCCGGCAGACAGTAACAGCATGATCCATGCCGCTCGCCGGCCAGTCAGCAGAATGGCAATAATAACCGGGATGGCCAGCAGTACACGCCACATTTTCAGGGGCCGGGCGAAACGGCGAATGCCTTCCAGATAGACGGGGAAAAGTATGGCCAACACATGCCCAAGGGTGAAATGGGGGTAGAACATGCCGGTGATGTAGTAGTTTCCGGGCTCGGCACCGGGCTGGACCGGGTAACCGAGCAAATTGAATCCCAGCACGGCCTGAATCAGCCCGTCCACGGCCCAGAACAGGCATAGCCAGGTGATGCCCTGCCACAGTTTTCTTCGTTGTGATGCGTGGTGAACCGAAGCCATGATCAGCAGCCCCGCCAGCGGAAAGCGCAGAAACTCCAGTGCGGTTTTCAGGGAGCGGATGTTGGCGGCATCCGGCAGTGCCAGCAGCATGGGTATCCAGATACAGGCAAACAGCAACAGGAAGGTTTTTGCACCGGGCTGCTGCAGCAATGGGCCCGGTTGCCGAATCAGCAGCCACAGCCCGTAGAGTGCCATGGAAACCAGCGGCAGGTTGTAAAGTTGATGGTGGGGCAACAGAACCAGAATCAGCAATGTCCACAGCCATAGGTATCTGCCCGAGCCGGGATGATGCTGAATGTTCGTGTTCATGCAGCCTCCAAAAAGCGCTGAATCATAGCATGTCGACCCTTCAGCCACGAAATTGAACCGGTGTCATCGTTGTCTGGTTCTTGTCAGACGGTGCTTTGCGGCTTGAGGCCGATTTTCCAGCGTACCTCGGTCACCGAAACGATATCACCGGCTTCATTGCGGAGTTCTCCCTGTACCCGGATTTCACCCTCGGTTTCCGGCAATGGGTCCAGTACACGCCCTTGAGCCAGCAATTTCCCCCGGGCCTTGTGCAGATAGCGGGTGCAAATTTCCAGCACGATACCGCGTTGGTGGTTGGGCAATAGCGTGTGAAGTGCCAGCCCGGAGCAGAGCTCTCCTGCATTGGCCAGTGCCAGGGCATGCAGGGAGTGCAAATGATTGCGCAGTGCCTTTCGCTCGCGAATTTGCAGCAGGCAATGGCCGGGTGACAGCTCACATACATGGGCATGCAAATTGCCGGAATAGGGGATTTTGCGGTTCATGGCCCACGAGAACAGTCTGCTGCCCAGCGGCCAGCGCCTGCATTGCAGCCACATGCGATAGAGCCAGGGCAGATTCGTGTTTTCTTGATGCTGCATGATGTTTCCAGGTTCAGTATGATGCGCCATTTTTGCACAGCTTGAGAAAGGACACACCCGATGAAAGCGGATGATTGCTGGATCAGCACCCATAGCGGCACGCAGATCAATCTGCTGGATCCACAACCGGAACAGATCCATATTGAAGACATCGCCCACGGCCTGTCACAGACCTGCCGTTTTGCCGGACAGTGCCCGGTGTTCTATTCCGTGGCGCAACATTCAGTACTGGTGGCCGACCTGCTGCCGGAAGAATGGGCGCTGCATGGCCTGTTGCATGATGCTTCCGAAGCATTCATGGGTGATCTCCATACTGGCCTGAAACGCTTGTTGCCTGACTATAAGCGGTTGGAAAACCGTGTGCTGGCCGCCGTGTTTCGGCACTTTGGCCTGGATGACACGGATCTGAAACCGGCAGCCGTGGAACTGGCTGACCGACAGGCCCTGTTTGTGGAAATGAAAGCCTTGGGCATGCGCTTGCCCATGGAAGCGCCTTCACCCTTGCCAGAGACCCGGCTGGAGCCCTGGACCGCGCAGCAGGCACGGCAACGGTTCCTGGAACGATTTGCCATGCTGGTAAGATAGGCAGGCCATGTGGATCATGGCGAAATGGGAATGGTCGGGGTGACTGGATTCGAACCAGCGACTTCCACCTCCCGAAGATGGCGCTCTACCAAGCTGAGCTACACCCCGATTTGCTTGGGAATCAATCGCTTGACCATGCCTTGCGTGAAATGGTGTCGCGAATGAGCCAAGCAAGGCAGCGGATTGTAAAATAACCCTCCACAGGATGCAATCAGAGATTAGCCCGTGAACTTTACCAACGAACCATCTGACGCCGTGGCCTTGTCCATCCAGCGCCAGTTACAACCCCTGTTTTCCGCCAGTGCCGCCATTGTGGTGCTCAAGGATGTGGATGTGGGTGAGCTGGAAATGCCGGAATTGCGCCACCGTATTATCTTCAATCCGGTTCGCCGGCAGGCCTTTATCGCCGGGCGAGTTGCGGCCAGAGCCGCCCTCAAGGCCATGGGCATGGAACCGGAACCGATTCCAGCCTTGCCCTCGCAGGCACCGCAGTGGCCCCGGGGTGTGGTAGGCAGCATCACGCACGCAAGGGGCTATACCGCCGTTGTGGTGGAGCGTCATGCCACAGTACAGGGGCTGGGGGTGGATTTGCAGGATATCCGCAACGTCAGGGAAGGCCTGCTCGAGCGCATCAGCTCGGCGGAAGAAACCGCATCGCTGCGCCTGGCCTGCCGCAGCCAGCCGGAAATTGCGCCACTGGTTGCCTTTGCCGCCAAGGAAGCCGTGTTCAAGGCTCTGCCGGCCGAACTTCAGACCGGGCTGAGCATTGCCCAGATTCGAATCACCATTCCCGGCTTTGGTCGTTTCAAGCTGGAATCGGTGGCGGATCAATCACCACCATCAGGCCAGCTGGTCGGGCGCTTTTCCGTGGGGCAGGACTATGTTGCCGCCGGATTTTCCATTCTTGTGGATGGGGCGGCTGACTGATGCGCATCCTGGTCACCGGCGCAGCCGGTTTTATTGGCGCGGCACTCAGTCAACGCCTGCTTGACGAAGGGCATGAGGTGCTCGGCCTGGACAACTTCAACGACTACTACGACCCGGTACTGAAAGAGAACCGGGCGGCTCCACTGTGTGAGCAGCAACGCTTTCAGCTGATTCGGGCGGATCTGGCTGACCTTGAGGCGCTGGAGCATGCTTTCGCAAGTTTCAGGCCGGAAATCGTGGTCAATCTGGCCGCTCAGGCCGGAGTACGCTATTCGCTGAAAAACCCGCATGCCTACGGGCGCAGCAACCTGACGGGCTTTCTCAACCTGCTGGAATGCTGTCGCCACCACCTGGTTGCACATCTGGTTTTTGCATCCAGCAGTTCGGTTTATGGCGCCAATGGCAAGATTCCCTTTTCCACGGCTGATCCGGTCAATCATCCGGTCAGCCTGTATGCGGCCACCAAGAAAGCCAATGAGCTGATGGCGCACAGCTATAGCCATCTTTATGGCATTCCGGCCACGGGCTTACGCTTTTTTACCGTATATGGTCCCTGGGGGCGGCCGGACATGGCCCCGATGATCTTCACGCGCAAGATTCTGGCCGGGGAAGCCATCGATGTATTCAACTATGGCAAGCACCGGCGGGATTTTACCT
>JALWTZ010000335.1 GCA_026993285.1 Lysobacterales bacterium
TCATTACAGCGCCAGGGGCTTCGCATTGGCCTGCTCAGTGGCGATGAACAGGCCCATGTGCAGCGACTGGCCAATACCCTGCGGGTCGATTTCTGGCAAGCCGAGCAGATGCCGGAAGACAAGCTCGAGCGCATACAATCCCTGCAACGGCAAGGCCACCGAGTGGCCATGGTGGGTGATGGCGTCAACGATGCACCGGTACTGGCGGCCGCGGATGTCTCCGTGGCCATGGGTCAGGGTGCTGCACTGGCGCAAACCACCTCGGATCTGATCCTGCTGGCCGAAAGCCTGCGCCCGCTGGACGATGGCCATGCCATCGCGCAGGCTACCCGTCAGGTGATCCGGCAAAACCTCTCCTGGGCCGTGGGTTACAATCTGCTGGCCATCCCACTGGCCGCCGCCGGCTGGGTGGAACCGTGGATGGCCGCACTGGGCATGTCCGCCTCTTCGCTGGTGGTGGTCCTCAACGCCTGGCGCATTACCCGGGTGCGTACCCGCAACCACTGAGATCAGGGTGTCCCATGGAAATCATTTATGTGCTCATTCCCATCAGCATTGTCATTCTGGCCATCGGTATCGGCCTGTTTTTCTGGGCCACCCGTTCCGGGCAGTTTGATGACCTGGAAAGTCCCGGCCTGGACATCCTCCGGGATGACGAAGACATTCTCGAGGAAATGGCACGCAAGGAGAAAAAGGCCCGGAAGCCGGTGACTGAAACCGATGACTGAAGGCTTCACCCTGCTCACGGCACTTTTGGCCGGCCTGCTGGGCAGCCTGCACTGCATGGCCATGTGTGGCGGCATCTCCAGCTCGCTGGCCATGGCCTCTGCACCCGCAAGCCGCCTGCGCATGCCCTGGCTGTACAATCTGGGGCGGTTATTGAGCTACACCCTGTTTGGCGCACTGGCCGGGGGCCTGGGCCTGTTGATCGACAACGTCGTGCCCCAGGGGGCTTCTGGTTTCAGTCTGCGCAATCTCACCGGCATCATGATGCTGTTGATTGGCGCCTGGCTGGCCTTTCAACTGGACTGGGTGGAGAAAATCAGCCGCTATGGCATCGGTGTATGGCAAAAGATCTCGCCCCTGGCCGGGCGGTTTCTGCCGTTGAAAACTCCGGCAGATGCGCTGGCGCTGGGTTTTCTCTGGGGCTGGCTGCCCTGTGGGCTGGTCTATGCCATGCTGATGACGGCTTGGCTGACCGCCTCCCCGCTGCAGGGAGCGGCAGTGATGCTGGCCTTTGGCCTGGGTACGCTGCCGGCCATGGTGGGCATGGGCCTGGCCGCCGGCTGGATCAGCCAACACATCTCCCGGGACCGCCTGCGTCGCTGGGCCGGCATCAGCCTGATGCTGTTCGGCTTGTGGACGCTGGCCGGCCCCTGGCTGATCCATGAACTGAACCTGCCCATCCCCGAAGGGCTGGCCGGTTGTCGGCACACTACACCCTAGCAGCGGTTGGCTAACCGGCCAGCTGACGAACCCGGGTCGCAACCTGCTTGCCCGTCTCGTCCAGCAAGGCTGCCGCTGCTTCAGCAGAACAGGGGCGGCCCAGCAAAAAGCCCTGGCCGAAGTCGCAGCGCATGGTTTGCAGCAGATCTTTCTGCTGGGTGTTTTCAATACCCTCGGCGACGATACGCTTGCCCATGTTGTGCGCCAGCGTCACGATGGCCCAGACCACTTCCATGGCCTCCTCGCTTTCCAGCATGTCCTCAATGAAGCTGCGGTCGATCTTGAGCACATCCACCGGCAAATGCCGTAATCGGCCCAGCGAGGAATAGCCCATGCCAAAATCATCCACCACAATGCGCAAACCCGCGCTTCGCAACTGTTCCAGGTGGCGGGCCCCCGCACCATGCTCTTCCATGAGCGCTGTTTCGGTAATTTCCAGATGGATCAGTTCCGGTTCGAGATCGAACCGGGTCAACAAGGCCAGATAGTAATCGACGAAATCCGGCTGGCAGACCTGGCTGGCGGAGACATTCACATTCACCGGCAGCAGATGATCCTCGCCATGCTGTTCTCGCCACTGCGCCAGATGCCGGCAAACCTGGCGATAAACCCAGCGATCCAGCTGCAGAATGCGGCCACTTTCCTCACAATACGGAATGAAGCGATCCGGCCCGATCACCCCTTCTTCCGGATGCTGCCAGCGAATCAGGGCCTCGAAGCCGCGCAGACGGGCCTCCTGCAGGGCATAGACCGGCTGGAATTGCAGAAACAACTCATCATTTTCCCGTGCCTGTTCGAGCTGCTTTTGTACCCGGGTGCGGGCGCGCATGCGTGCCCACAAGGCATCATCAAAATGGCGAATACGCTGGTGTGCATCCTTTTTGGCGGCATACATGGCCTGGTCGGCATCCCGCAACCAGTCATGCGCCTGGCGGTATTCTTCCCGCCAGCGGGCCACCCCCATGCTGGCCGTGGTGCTGACCGTATGGCCTTCCAGTTGAAAGGGGCGATCGAAGGCCAGCACCAGCCGTTCCAGCAGCTTGTTCAAATGACTGCCGGGACTGGTGAGAATGGCAAACTCGTCACCACTGATGCGAAATACCTGGCTGCCAGCATCCAGGCAGCGTTTAAGGCGGCGGGCCGCCAGTTGAATCAGGCGATCCCCCGTCAGGTGGCCCAGGGTATCGTTGATCAGTTTGAAACGATCCAGATCCAGAAAAACCAGCGCCCGGTTGCGACATTGTTCCGGTTCGGTCAGCAGGGTGTTGACCCATTCCGTGAAGCGCTGCCGGTTGGGCAGTTCCGTCAGGGTGTCGTAATAGGCCAGTTGCTCCATGCGCTGCTCCGCCTGTACCCGCTCCATCTCGGAAACACAGCGGCTGGAAACCCACACCAGCAGATCTTCGGTCCAGGCCGGCAGCGAACTTCGATCTCGATCCAGCACGGCCAACACCCCCCACACGATCCCATCGGCACTGCGCAGGGGCACGCTCTTGAGGACATCCACACCTGCTTCGGCCAGCTTCGGCAGCATTTCGCCATCCAGACGGGTACAGTGCTTCAACAGGGGCTGGCTGACAGCATCCAGCCACTGAACATCCACAGCCAGACCGGTGGGGAAATATCCGGCCCGCAACTGAAAGTGGTGGTGATCATCCCACTGGGCCACAAAGGCTCCTTCCACCACCAGCTCACGGCAAAGCTGCTGAACCAGCGAATCCAGAAAGGCCTGACCGGTATCACAGGCAGTTCGCTGGTAGATATGCTGCAGGGCCTGCTGCAATGCGGCATCCGGTGCGGGCTTGCGAAACCGGGCCAGATACAGCCCGGGCTGTTCTTTCAGTGGCGTCATCTGCCATTCCAGATCGTGCAGACGGCCCTGTACATCGCGAGCCTGGCAATGCTGCCAGCGCTCCTCCCGAGCCAGCAGATGTACCTCGCAATTCAACAGCAATGTGGAAAGCCGTGTGTTCTGCGGCAGCGGGTGATCCTGAAAAAACAGGCGCTGCAGGGCCGGGCTGATCTGAGCAATGCGCAGTTGCTCGTCCACCAGTGCCACCAGGTCCTGCAGGTACGGCCACAACACCGAGGCTGATTTCATGATATGGGAATCTGCACTCATCCGATCCGCTTAACCCTCACGCGATTGCCGTAACCCCAAAAAAGCGCAGCCGGTCGCTGCCATTTGACGCAAAGTGCGCTAGTCTGATTCCATTCCCCCTCCCCAGAAGGAAAAAGACAGGCATGCCAGGCGAAAATTTTCAGCGGCACATCATATCTGAAATCAACCGGGTTGTCTTGGGCAAAAGCCGGCAAGTTGAACTGGCATTGATCTGCCTCGCCTCAGCCGGCCACTTGCTGATCGAGGATATTCCAGGCATGGGCAAGACCACCCTGGCCAAAACACTGGCGAAGGTCTTCGGGCTGGCATTCAAGCGCGTACAGTTCACCAATGATCTGCTTCCGGCAGATATCACCGG
>JALWTZ010000336.1 GCA_026993285.1 Lysobacterales bacterium
CATTGACTGATTTCCCGTTATTCCTCCTGCAATAACGCTTTCGGCTGGCTGTAGATCAACTGGCGGGCACCGGCCAGCAGGCTGAAGCCCACCATGGCCGCCAGCAGCAATACGGTGGTACCCAGCAAGGCCGGCAATTGATCGGCCAGCAGTAACAGCCAGGGCTTGAGCCAGTCTTGCAGAAAACCGGTGGCCGCACCGGATGCCAGCAAGGCCAGCAGCGACAAGCCTGCGTAAGGCAGCAGCGCCAGCCGCAGCAGGCGGGCGGGCGTTGCGCCAAAGGCCAGATGAATGCCCAGTGCCCGCCGGTCACGATGCAGGGCAAACAAGACGCTGGCGTAAATACCCAACAGGGCCACCAGCAGGCTGAAACCGGCCACCAGCAGCACCATGCGGGCAAAACGCAGGTCATCCCCCAGCAACTGTTCCAGGCGCTGCTGCAGGGTTTCCACCCGGACCCGCCGCACGCTCACCCCCAGGCGGGCCAGGGCATCTTCCAACCGGGCCTTCAGCACAAGCGTACTCTCCGGGCCATGCCACAGCAGGGTGTTCATGCTGCCGCGCATCGGGTCCTGTATGGCCGGATTGGGCCAGACCGTGGCCGTGGCCGCAACACGCGGGTCGAAGAAATTGATGTCCTCCACCACCGCGGCAATACGGAAAGGCTGTTCCTGCTTGTAATGCAGGGCCACCTGCTGGTCCACGGCTTCAGCCGCTGTCCAGCCCAGCATGGCAACGGCGGAGCGGCTGGCCACCACGGCCTGCTCATCCTCCGGTTCAGGCAGGTGGCCCGCCAGTATCCGCGGCATGCCCGGCAGGGAAAAGAGACTGGCATCAGCGGGCAGCCACTGGAAGTCGGCACATTGTTCCGGGTTATCCAGCGGAACCAGGGTTCTGGGTGAAAACCAGCCCGGGCCCAAGGGTGAAAACCCGACGACCACCACCTGCTCATGCCGTTGACCATCCATGGCCTCGATGAGTGCATCCACGGAAAGTTGCTTGCAGAACGCATCCCCCCGTTGGCAGTGCCACGAGAGTATCTTCAGATCATCGCTGCGCCCCACCCAGCCGGTCTGGCTCAGGGCAAACACCCCGCCGGCAAACAACAGCCCCAGCAAAACCGCCAAAAAGGCCGCAGTCAGCTGCAGGCCATTGAGCGCCCGGCCCAGCCAGACCCAGCCACGGCCCCGGGTGTGATGGCGCTGGCTGTCCACCAGGCGCTGGCCCAGATAGCGGGCCGGCAAGGCCGCCAGCAGCCAGGCCAGCAACAGCAGGCTGCCCACCGCCCAGGCCAGCAGCCCCGTGTCCGGTGGGGAAATGCGCCCCGGTATCATTCGGCTGAACGGCTCGATGGCGGCCAGCGCGGCAAACAGCGCGTGGAGCATGGCCCAGGCCAGGGGCAACACGGGCAAAAAAAACAGCAGGTTTTCCATGGCCAGTTGCCCCAGCATGCGCCCCGATGTTGCGCCCAGGCTGTAGCGCAGGCGGAACTCGGACAGGCGTTGCGGCAGTTTTTCCAGCAGAAAGAGCAACAGGCCCGCCAGCACCAGCAGAGCCAGGCTGCCGCTGATCCAGAGCATCAACCGGCTGAGCTGGCGTGCCTGGGCCGTGTCCTCGGGCTGGGTGTCCAGCCCCGGCCAGGCACTCAGGCGCCCCTGCAGGACTTTGCTGGCCATGCGTACCGGCTGGCCGTCCATCACCAGCGGCGGCGGCTTGAAATCCTGAAAAGTGGCCGCGGCCTGTTGCCAGGCGGCCAGATTCTGCCCGCCACGCAACCGGCCCAGCAAAAAGCTGCTCGGCACGCGGTCACGCAACCTGCGCATCAGCCTGCTGTTACCATCCTCCCCGGCGGCGGGCAGGTCCAGCATGTCCAGGCTGAACCACATATCCACCGGCTGACGGCCAAAACCATGAAACCCCGGCGGCAGCACGCCCACCAGCTGAAAGCTCTGCCCATCGGCTTCCACCACCTGTTGCAGCACATCCTCTCGCCCGGCAAACCATTGCTGCCAGAGAGCATGGCTGATCACCACCTCCCGCGCGGCCTGCTCCGCTTGACGGGAAAAACCTCGCCCGCGCACGGGCGCCAGGCGCAAATGCTCAAACAGACCTCGATCGACCAGGCGCACGCCATGCCCCCTGGGCAGGGCTTCACCCTGCCAGACAGGCTTCAACCCGAACAAGCTCATCACGGGGCTGGCCCACTGCCAGTGAGGTTGCGCCGCCAGTTCCCGCGCCAGCAACAGCGGCAGGCCCACCACCCGCTGCTGGCCCACCCGTGCCCCGGTGGTTACCAGGCCAGGCTGTGCCTGCAGGGCGGCAGGCACCTCGAAATGGCTGCGCACGCCTACCTGCACGGCCAGAAGCAACAGGGCCAGCGCGGCGGCCAGCACCAGAAAATGAAAGCCGCTCTGCCAGGGCGTGGCCTTCCATGGCAAGAACCACTGGCGCAGATAAAACCCCATCTCAGCCCTCCTGGATACGGCCATCCCGCAGGTGAATGCGGCGCTGGCAACGGCTGGCAAATGCCGGGTTGTGCGTGGCCATGATGATGGTGGCTCCCTGGTCATGGAGCTGGGCAAAAAGCGCCATCACCTGCTCGGCATTGCCGCTGTCCAGATTGCCGGTGGGCTCGTCGGCCAGCAGTACATCCGGCTCGGTCACCAAGGCACGGGCAATGGCCACTCGCTGCTGCTGGCCACCGGAAAGCTGGCCCGGCCTGTCCCCGGCCCGCTCCGCCAGCCCCACCTGCTCCAGCCGTTGCAGGGCCCGTTCCCGGTAGCTGCCGCGCGGCAGATCACTGTATTGCAGCGGCAGCATCACATTATCCAGTACGCTGAGATCACCCAGCAGATTAAAAGTCTGAAACACAAAGCCGAAATGCCGGTTGCGCAAATGGCAACGCTGGCTGAAGGACAGCGCCGCCGTCGGCTGACCCTGAATCCACACATCACCGCTGCTGGGCACATCCAGCAGCCCCAGCAATGCCAGCAAGGTGGACTTGCCACTGCCGGAAACCCCTTCAAGGGCCAGGTATTCTCCCTGTTCAACGGACAATTCCACCCCTTGCAGGGCCTGCTGCCCGGGGTAGGATTTCCCCAGGTTCTTGCATGTAATCAATGACATGGATGATTTTCCTTATCTACTGGATGAAGATCAGGGCTGAAAGGCTTGTGACAATTTCAGCGGCCGGCCCTGCCACTGGCTCAGGTCGGAAACCACCAGCCAGTCCCCCTCGCGCGCACCGGAGCGCACTTCCGCCTCGCCGCGGCCCAGAGCCCCTAGTTGCACGGTTACCGGTTCCAGGCGCCTGCCCGCCACCCGGTACAGACTTATGCCCTGGTCCCCGCGGGCACCCGCGGGCATGCGCACGAGCAACACCTGTTCCCTGCGTTCGGTTTCCACCTCCGCCCGCACCGGCTGACCGGGCTTGAACCCGGCCGGCAATGGACGGGGCAAGCGGATGTCCACGACCAGATTGCCCTCCTCCACGGTGGGCTGAATCCGCGCCAGGCTGCCTTCCACCCGCTGCCCCTGGCTGAATACCGTCACCTTCTGCCCCACCGCCAGCGTACGCCCATGTAGAGCCGGCACGCGGATTTGTGCCGCCAGATGGGAATCGGTGGCAATCCGCGCCACCGTTTGCCCCGCCTCCAGCTTCATGCCGGGGCGGAAAACCTTTTCATAGCGGTATAGCCGCCCACGGACACCGGCCTTCAGCGCCAGCGCCTCCCGCTTGCTGGCCAGCCTGTCCACCCGCGCCTGTTGCTGTTCCACCTTCAACCGCGCGGCCTGCAGGCGGGCCTGGCTGGACTGCCGCAGGCCCGCCTGTTTCTGCCGCAGCAATTCCAGGCGCAGACGGGCCTTTTCACTGTCAATGCGGGAAGCCACCTGCTGTTGCATCAGCTTTTC
>JALWTZ010000337.1 GCA_026993285.1 Lysobacterales bacterium
AGGAACAGCGCCTGGACCTGGACAGCCGCGGTTTCATCCACAGCCTGGAGAGCATGGGCGTGCTGGACCCGGTGCGGCGGGAGCAGGTCATCGACCGGGTGATGGCGCTGGATACCGAAAGCGTGGATCTGGACGACCTGCGCTGGATCATCCTCATGGTGCTGTTCAACCAGCCGGGGCAGGAAGCGGCCTTTGCCTGGATGGAAAACTACATGTTCGACGACCAGCACAGCCTGGAACACTGATGGCCGGGCACAAGGCAAGTTCATGAGCAAACATCTGCTGATTGTAGAATCCCCGGCCAAGTCCAAGACCATCAACAAATACCTGGGCAAGGATTTCAAGGTGCTGGCCTCCTATGGCCATGTGCGTGATCTGGTACCCAAGGAAGGCGCGGTGGATACCGAACACGGTTTCCGCATGCAATACGAACTCATCGACCGCAACCGCAAGCATGTGGACGAGATCGCGCGGGCGATGAAAAAGGCCGAAGACCTCTATCTGGCCACCGACCTGGACCGCGAGGGCGAGGCCATTTCCTGGCACCTGGTGGAGATTCTGCGCGAACGTGGCCTGCTGGAAGGCAAGAAGGTCTACCGGGTGGTGTTCAGCGAGATCACCCCCAAGGCCATTCAGGAAGCCATCGCCAACCCGCGCGAGCTGAACCTGAATCTGGTGGATGCCCAGCAGGCCCGGCGCGCGCTGGATTACCTGGTGGGTTTCAACCTCTCGCCCCTGTTGTGGAAAAAGGTCAATCGCGGCCTTTCCGCCGGGCGGGTACAAAGCCCGGCCCTGCGCTTGATCGTGGAGCGGGAAGAGGAAATCGAACGCTTTGAACCGCAGGAATACTGGACGGTGGAAGCGGCGCTGGAGAAGGCCGGCAGCCCGTTCAAGGCCCGGCTGACCCACTTCGAAGGCGAGAAGATGACGCAGTTCTCCATCACCGATGGAGACCGTGCCGCCGAAGTGGAACAGGCGCTGAACCAGGCCTGCAGCCCGGCCATCCGGGTGGAGAAAGTCAAGAAAAGCCAGCGCAAGCGCAACCCGGCGCCGCCGTTCATCACCTCCACCCTGCAGCAGGAAGCCGCCCGCAAGCTCGGTTTTTCCGCCCAGCGCACCATGCGGACCGCCCAGCAACTCTACGAGGGCGTGGCGCTGGACGGCACCCAGCAGGGCCTGATCACCTACATGCGGACCGACTCGGTCCACCTGGCCGACGAAGCCGTGGCCGAACTGCGCCAGGCCATCGGCCGCTTCTTCGGTGAAGACCACCTGCCGGACAAGCCCAACCGTTTCCGCACCAAGTCGAAAAACGCCCAGGAGGCGCACGAGGCCATCCGCCCCACCTCGGCACTGCGCCGGCCCGAGGACATCCGCGCCTTTCTCACGCCGGACCAGTTCAAGCTCTATGACCTGATCTGGAAGCGCACCCTGGCCTGCCAGATGATTCACGCCACCATCCACACGGTGGCCGCCGACCTGCTCTGCCCCTGTGAACACCGTTTCCGCGCCAACGGTTCGGTCATTGCCAATCCCGGTTTCCTGCGGGTGTACGAGGAAGGCCGCGATGATGGCAAGGACGAAGGGGAAAGCCGCCTGCCGGCACTGGAAGAAGGCGAGATGGTGGACCTCAAGGCCATCATCACCGACCAGCACTTTACCGAACCGCCGCCGCGTTATTCCGAGGCCAGCCTGGTGAAGGCACTGGAAGAATACGGCATTGGCCGCCCTTCCACCTATGCCAGCATCATCTCCACCCTGCTCAACCGGGAATATGTGGAACTGGACCGTAAACGCTTCATCCCCACCGACACCGGCCGGGTGGTCAGCCGCTTCCTGTCCAACCATTTCACCACCTATGTGGATTATGACTTCACTGCAAAGCTGGAAGACGAGCTGGACGCCATCTCCCGCGGCGAGGAGCAAATGGCACCTTTGCTGGAGGAGTTCTGGAAACCCTTCAGCCAGCTGATTGCCGAAAAGGAGGAAAGCGTCAGCCGTGACGAGGCCAAGCAGGCCCGCGTGCTGGGGGAAGACCCGGAAAGCGGCAAGCCGGTTTCCGTGCGCCTGGGCCGCTACGGCCCTTACGTGCAGATCGGCACCCGCGAAGACGAAGACAAGCCGCGCTTTGCCAGCCTGCGCCCGGGGCAGAAGATGGACAGCATCACCCTGGAAGAGGCGCTGGCGCTTTTCCGCCTGCCGCGGGTGGTGGGCCAGACCGAGGACGGGCAGGAAATTACTGCCAATATCGGCCGCTTTGGCCCCTATGTGAAATATGGCAGCAAATATGTTTCCCTGGGCGAGCACGACCCGCACACCGTGGATGAGGCCACTGCCCGCGAGCTGATCCGCGCCAAGGAAAAGGCCGATGCCGAGCGGGTGATCCGCCAGTTTGAGGGTTCGGACGTGGCCATTCTGCGCGGCCGCTGGGGGCCGTACATCACCGACGGCAACAAGAACGCCAAGATGCCCAAGGATGTGGAACCGGAAGACCTGGACCTGGAAACCTGCCTGAAACTGCTGGCCGAGGCACCGGAGCGCCGTCGGGGCAAGAAAAAGACCGCCAAGAAAAGCGCCGCCAAAAAGAAAACGGCCAAAAAGACCGCCAGCAAGAAAAAAACAAGCAAGAAGAAAACCACCCGCAAGAAGGCCGCCAGCACCTAGACCATGCAGGTTTACACCCGTCCGCAAGCAGCCGCGGCCTGTGTGGAACAGGGCGGCGTACTGGCCTACCCCACCGAGGGCGTTTTCGGCCTGGGTTGTGACTGGCAGAATGAAGCGGCCCTGCGGCGCATTCTGGCGCTGAAGCGGCGGCCGGTGGCGCAGGGGGTGATTCTGCTGGTGGCCGATGCCGCCATGCTGGCGAGCGTGGCCGACCTTTCCCGGCCGGCCTTGCAGGGCTGGGAGCCCGAACCGGGTACCACCTGGCTGTTACCGTCCCGGTCGGCAGTGCCGCCGTGGATACGGGGCCGGCATGCCCGGGTGGCCGTACGCATTCCGGCCTGGCCGGCGGCGCTGGAGCTGGCCGCCGCCACCGGCCCGCTGGTTTCCACCAGCGCCAACCCCAGTGGCCAGCCAGCGGCGAAAAACGCGCAACAGGTGCGAGACTATTTCCCCACGGGGCTGGACGGCCTGCTGGAACTGCCCTGTGGCCCGGCAGGCGGTCCCAGCCCCATTCGGGATGCCATCAGTGGAGAGCGATTGCGATGACACACCCCATGCAAGCCCAGATCGACCAGGTGGAAGCCTTTTTCCTGCAATTGCAGGAGGACATCTGCAACGGGCTGGAAGCCCTGGACGGCCAGGCCCGCTTTCAGGAGGATGCCTGGCGATCCGACCATGGCCAGGGCCGGACCCGGGTGCTGAAGGCCGGTGGCCTGTTCGAGCAGGCCGGGGTCAATTTCTCCCATGTGGCGGGTGAAAAGCTGCCGCCACCGGCCACCGCCAAGCGGCCGGAACTGGCCGGCCAGCCCTTTCAGGCCCTGGGCGTGTCGCTGGTCATCCATCCGGAAAACCCGCATGTACCCACCTCGCACGCCAATGTGCGCCTGTTCGCCTCGCACACGCAGGAAGGCGAGCCGGTGTGGTGGTTTGGTGGCGGTTTTGATCTCACGCCCTTCTACCCCCGTGCCGAGGATGTGTTGCACTGGCACCGGACGGCCGCGGACCTGTGCCAGCCCTTCGGAGAGGGTGTGTACGCGCGTTACAAGGCCTGGTGTGACGAATATTTCTACCTCAAGCACCGCCAGGAAACCCGTGGCGTGGGTGGCCTGTTTTTCGATGACCTCAACGAATGGGACTTCGATACCTGCTTCCGTTTCGTGCAGGCGGTGGGGCGGGGCTACATGGCGGCCTATTTCCCCATTGTGGAACGGCGGAAAAACACGGCCTGGACCGAGGCCCAGC
>JALWTZ010000338.1 GCA_026993285.1 Lysobacterales bacterium
AGTAGAGGCTGAGGGCATCATTGAGCAGCCAGTGGGTCCAGGGCCGGGCTTCCGGCTGGCCGGCGTAGAGGATGCAGTCCCCCTCCATCAGCGGCACATGCTGATCCGGCAGATAGACCATTTCTCCAGACAGCCGTCGAATCATCAGTGCCGTACAGGGCAGGCGGCGCTCCCGCTCGCGTGGGTCCACTTCCAGTACCGCGCCGGTCAGCTGTACACCGAAACGCTCCACTTCCATCAGAATATGATCACTGCCCTGGCCCAGTTCCACTACCCAGTAATCCGGGCTTTCCTCGATGCCCCAGGCCTGAAAGCGTTCAATAACCCGCTGGCTCCAGGCTTCATCCTGCTCGAACAGTTGCTGCAGGAACACACCCAGCAAGGGGGTGGTCAGGCGTGAAAGCATGGAACGGGCAACGATATCGTGCCGTTCGGCCACGATGTGCGCACCACTGTTTTCGAACAGCTCGCCATGGCGTTTGTGGTCCTGGCGGGCAATGACGAACAGCTCCGGGTTCAGCTCCAGTGCCGTCATGATGGTGGAGAGGTTGTTGATGTCATCATCCGTAGCTGCCACCAGCCCCACGGCTTCCCTCACCCCGGCCTTGGTCAGGGTTTCTTCCTCGGCTGGCCGGCCATGTACCGTACGGGCATACCCCTTGAGCGGCTGTTCCTCCGCATCCACCAGCATCAAATCCACCCCTTCCACCAGATTGAGGGTGGCCTGCATCACCCGGCCAAAACGGCCCATGCCACAAATCAGCCAGCGCCCACGCGGCAATTGCACGGCTTCCTGCAGCGGCTCGCCCGGTATGCGAACCAGCCATTCATGCAGCTGGAAACTGGCGGGTTGCTGGAAGGCCATGCGCACAAAACGGGCAAATTGCCGATAAGGTTCGACGATGTGGTCGGTATCGAAGGAAGCCATGTTGGTGGCCACCACCCGGTTTTCACAACGCGCGTGCACGGGCAGGGGTTCACGATGAAGTTTGCTGATAACTGCAATGGCCAGATTGCTGGCATCGTCATTGGTCAGGGCCACCACACCCCTGCATTGCGGGTGCAGCAGACCCGCGGTAATCAGTGTCTGTGGTTGCCCGGCATCGGCACTGAACAGGGCCATGCGGCCACCGGCTTCCGTCAGGGAGAATTCATCCAGGCGGTTTTCGTCCCGATCCAGGCCCACCACTGCATAACCCAGCCGGTCCAGCCCCAACGCCACCCGCTGGCCACTTTCCCCCAGGCCGCAGACCAGAAAAAAGGGTTGACGCTGGCGGCGTACCCGTCGGGCAAAGGCGTAGCGTTCCAGCCCGCGCTGAAAGCGGCGGTCCTGCAGCAGGGAGAGAATGGCGCCAATGGCGTAGATCCACACCGTGACATTGAGAAAGATGATGGAAAGCACCCACAACCGCTGGGCCGGGGTAAAGGCTTCGGGTATCTCGCCAAAGCCGATGGTGGTGGACATGAAGGCGACGAAATACAGCGCATCGAGAAAGCTCATGTGGTAGGGCTCGCCCTGGGCATCCACGCCGGGAATCAGCACCATGCCCAGCACCGAGATGGCCATCACCACAATCAGCAGGATCAGTGGCGTGCGCATGCGCCGCACCACCAGCCAGATAAAATCCTTTTCCTGATCGGTAATGCTGGGCAGGCCGGGTGTGGCGTGGCGGGGGTTCATGGCAAGGGGCTTATCTGCGTACCATGATGGTTTCTGCGATCAGCAATACCACGGAGATGAAGTTGGCCAGCACGGCACCACCGGAAAGGGAAACAATGCTGGACATGGTCGAGGGCGTCAGCCCGCTACCTGCAACATGCTCGGCCCAGGCCCAGACAAAGGCGGCTGCAATCAATTGCAGATCAGCCACCAGGGAAGTGGCCAGCAGAATGGCACCCTGCTGGGTACGATCACCCAGCTTGAGCACGGTGGCAATGAGGTTAACCACGATGGCAAAGAACAACTCCACCACATGATGATGCAGGGGGTTGTTCATCTCACCGATGAAAAAGCCAAAGTTCAGCGTCAGCGCCAGAACGATAAAAAAGCCGAAAACCACCTTTTCCAGATTCATGCCCCGCCTCGCTGTTTGTCACTGGTACGGGGGGATTCTAGCAGTGTTTGGCCCAATCAGGCGGGTGGCAACTGCTCCAGGGCCTCTTCCGCCTCCTGGCGCACTTCCTTGTTTTCGTCTTCGGCCAGTTTCTCCAGCACGGGGCGTGCCCCGGGGCTTCGGGTCAGGCCCAGATAATAAGCGGCATCCACCCGGTCCTTGTGGTCGGGCAGGCCAGCCATGCGTTCCAGATCCGGCAGGATGATCTCCAGCATGGGATCACCTTCCAGTTCCTCGATGATGGCCCCGATACCAATACGCTCGACAAACTTGGTTTTCTCCACAAACACCAGTTTCATCATCTCACGCAGGTTTTGCGGCTCGGCACGCACCCGGCGCAGCACTTCATCCTTCTGCCCGTTGCGGAACAGCCAGCCATAGAAACGGCTCAGCGGGTCCGGCTCCCGGTTGAGGCGGATGAAGCCATCCAGTTCTTCCCCGCTGTAATCACCCACCAGCTCCACCACCCCGATGCGGAACCAGGGCACAGACCGTATGCCCAGTTCTTGGGCCAGTTCCGGCCGTTGCTGCAGGTTGTGGATTTCCAGCGTGGCCAGACTGCCCTGCTTCACCCGCTCCAGCAACAGCCGGCTCATGGCGTCACAGTGGGGGCAGCCGGGGGCCACCAGCAGGGTGGCGCTGAGCGGCTCAGCCACCCAGCACCTCCCGCGCGGCCTGCAGATAGCGGGCGTGATCCTGCTCACCGCGGGTCTCGGTGGCACAGACCAGCAAGGCATGGCCCAGTGCCGGGTAGTCGGCTTCCAGGTCCACCCCCGCGAGAATGCCGTGGGCGGCCATGGCTTCGATGAAATCTTCCGCGGCCACCGGCAGGCGCAGGGCGAATTCATGCACCCCGTCGGCCGTAAACAGCGGTTCCACACCCGGCAGCTGCAGCAGGGCTTCGCGCAAGCTGTTGGCGGAAGCCAGCGAGGCACGGGCCACCTGCTGCAGCCCTGCCCCGCCCATCAGCGCCATGTAGAGGGTGGCCGCGGCCACCACCAGCCCCTGGTTGGTGCAGATGTTGGAATTGGCCCGCCCGCGGCGGATGTGCTGTTCCCGCGCCTGCAGGGTGAGGGTGTAACCCACCTTGCCGTCCAGATCGGTGGTGCGGCCACAAAGACGGCCCGGCATCTGCCGTACCATGGACTGGCGGGTGGTCATGAAGCCGAAATAGGGTCCGCCGGAGGACAGGGGTACGCCCAGAGGCTGGCCTTCACCACAGGCGATATCCGCCCCTTTTTTGCCCCACTGCCCCGGCGGCTTGAGCAGGGCGGCCAGCATGGGGTTGACCACACCGATGACCAGGGCGTTCTGTTCGTGCGCCCAGTCGGTGATGGCGTCCACGGCCTCCAGGCGGCCAAAGTAGTTGGGCTGGGGCAGCACCACGGCGGTGACTTCCTCGCCGGCGGCCTGTTGCCATTGCGTCAGGGGCGTGGTGCCGGTTTGGGTATCGAAGGGCACTTCCACCAGCTGAATATCCTGCAGGCCCACAATGGTTTGCAGCACTTCCCGGTAGGCCGGGTGCAGGGATTGCGGCACCAGCACCCGCCGCTGGCGGGATTTGCGCTGCAGACGGATGGCCATCAGCACTGCTTCCGCCAGCCCGGAGGCACCGTCATAGAGGGAGGCGTTGGAAACCTCCATGGCCATCAGGCGAGCCATCATGCTCTGGTACTCGTAGATCAGCTGCAGCGTGCCCTGGCTGGCTTCCGCCTGGTAGGGGGTGTAGGCGGTGTAGTATTCGCCACGGGTCACAATCTGCCAGATGGCTGC
>JALWTZ010000339.1 GCA_026993285.1 Lysobacterales bacterium
TCTGGCCCGACTCTTCTTCCGTATGGACCCGGAAGGAAGGGTCTTCCTGCGCCAGCCTGGACAAGGCCAGGCCCATCTTTTCCTGATCCGCCTGCGTTTTCGGCTCCACGGCCACCGCAATGACCGGTTCGGGAAACTCCATTTTCTCCAGTGTGATCACCGCCTTGGGATCACAGAGCGTCTCACCGGTGGTGACATCCTTCAGTCCCACCACGGCGGCAATATCGCCAGCACGCACTTCCTTGACCTCATCCCTGTGGTTTGCGTGCATCTGCATCAGTCGGCCAATGCGCTCCTTTTTGCCCTTCACCGGGTTGAACACGGTATCACCCGTACACAAAACCCCGGAGTACACCCGCACGAAGGTCAGCGCGCCCACATAGGGGTCGGTGGCAATCTTGAATGCCAGCGCCGCAAACGGCGCATCATCCGAACTTTCGCGCTCTCCTTCTTCACCACCGGGCAGCTCACCCTTGATGGGGGGCACATCCACCGGTGATGGCAGGTAGTCGATCACCGCGTCCAGCAGCGCCTGCACACCCTTGTTTTTAAAGGCGGAGCCACACAAGCAGGGCACCACCTCACCGGCCAGTGTCCGCATCCGCAGACCCTGCCTGATCTGTTCGTCGCTCAGCTCACCCGCTTCCAGGTAAGCTTCCATCAGCGTTTCCGTCGCTTCCGCCGCGGCTTCCATCATCTGCTCCCGCGCCTGCTCACAGGCCGATCGCAGCGCTTCGGGCACCGGCTTCAATTCGTAGCGGGTACCCATGTCTTCCTCACTCCAGTAGATGGCCTGCATGGAAAGCAGATCCACCACACCCTGGAATTCATCCTCTGTCCCGATGGGCCAATTCACGGCCACCGGGTTGGCAGCCAGGCGCTCGCGCATTTGCTCAAGCACCCGCTCGTAATCCGCACCAGCGCGGTCCATCTTGTTGACGAAAGCGATACGAGGCACCTCGTACTTGCTCGCCTGCCGCCATACGGTTTCGGACTGCGGCTCCACGCCGCCTACCGCGCAAAACACCGCAACCGCGCCATCCAGCACCCGCAAGGCTCGCTCCACCTCAATGGTGAAGTCCACATGCCCCGGCGTATCAATGATATTGATCCGGTGCTGCGGAAACTGCTGGGCCATGCCCGTCCAGAAGCAGGTGGTTGCCGCGGAGGTGATGGTAATCCCCCGCTCCTGCTCCTGCGCCATCCAGTCCATGGTGGCATTACCATCATGGACCTCTCCAATCTTGTGCGAAACGCCCGTGTAAAACAGAATCCGCTCGGTGGTGGTCGTCTTGCCGGCATCGATGTGTGCCATGATGCCGATATTCCGATACCGCTCGATCGGTGTCTTGCGGGCCATTTCGCCTACCCCTTACCAGCGGTAGTGTGCAAAAGCCTTGTTGGCCTCCGCCATGCGATGCGTATCTTCGCGCTTCTTCACCGCAGCGCCACGGCCTTCCAGCGCATCCAGCAATTCACCGGCCAGCTTGTTGGGCATGGAATCCTCACCGCGCTTGCGGGCGGCCTCGATCACCCAACGCATGGCCAGCGCCGTACGGCGAACCGGACGCACCTCTACCGGCACCTGGTAGGTGGCACCACCCACACGGCGAGACTTCACCTCCACCATGGGGCGCACGTTTTCCAGCGCATTCTCGATCACATCGACAGGATCCTTGCCGCTCTTTTCAGACAGCCGGTCCATGGCGCCGTAAATGATCTTTTCAGCCACCGACTTCTTGCCGTCCTTCATCACGATATTGATGAAGCGGGCAATCAGCTCGCTGCCGAACTTCGGGTCCGGCAACAGCTCTTTATTTGTTTTGTAACCTTTTCTAGACATGCTTGGTTATCCGATTCTTGATTTCGTATTCAGCCCGAATCAGCCCTTTGGCCGCTTGGCACCATACTTGGAACGACCCTGACGACGATTCTGCACACCCTGCGTATCCAGCGAGCCACGCACGATGTGATAGCGAACACCCGGCAAGTCCTTTACACGACCGCCGCGAATCAGCACCACGGAGTGCTCCTGGAGATTGTGCCCCTCACCACCGATATAGCTGGTGACTTCAAAGCCATTGGTGAGACGAACACGAGCGACCTTGCGCAGCGCCGAGTTAGGCTTTTTCGGTGTGGTGGTATACACACGGGTACACACACCCCGCTTTTGCGGACAAGCCTCCAGCGCCGGCACATTGCTCTTGGCCACTTTCGGTTTGCGCGGTTTGCGCACCAACTGATTGATCGTTGCCATAAAACCTTATCCCATAGAAAACAAACGACAGGCCGGATGGGCCGGCCT
Source organism: Lysobacterales bacterium (assembly GCA_026993285.1). GTDB lineage: Bacteria > Pseudomonadota > Gammaproteobacteria > Xanthomonadales > S139-57 > S139-57. The sequence continues at coordinate 2,306 of JALWTZ010000339.1, forward strand.
GTCGACAAAGAAGCGGAATTCTAAGCGCAGCTCTTTCCGCTGTCAAGGCCTGAAACAGATTCAGGCCAAAGGATTTACGCTTCCGGTTGCTCCGGCGGCGCGGCATCGGCAGATTCTGCCTCCTTCAGCGCCTGTTCCTGCTCGGAAGCACTACGGCTGAGTTCCTGCTCCAGGGCCTCTTCCAGTGACTCCAGATGACGGTCACGACGACGGGACTTGTGGAAAGCCAGGCCGGTACCGGCGGGAATCAGGCGTCCGACGATCACGTTCTCCTTCAGGCCACGCAAGTGGTCCACCGCACCATGCAGGGCCGATTCGGTGAGTACCCGAGTGGTCTCCTGGAAGGAAGCGGCGGAAATATAGGATTCCGTGGCCAGCGAGGCCTTGGTGATACCCAGCAGTACCGGTTCCCACTCGATGAGGCGCGCTTCTTCCCGTGCCAGCTTCTCGTTGAGTTCCAGTACCGTGCTTTTTTCCACCTGTTCACCGCGCAGAAGCTTGCTGTCACCGGGGTTGGTGACTTCCACCTTGCGCAACATCTGCCGGATGATGACCTCGATATGCTTGTCGTTGATCTTCACACCCTGCAGGCGATAGACATCCTGAATTTCCTTGACCAGATAGCGGGCCAGTTCTTCCACGCCCAGCAAGCGGAGGATATCGTGCGGGTTGGGTTCGCCATCGACCACGGTTTCACCCTTTTGCACAAACTCACCTTCGAACACGATGACCTGCCGCCATTTGGCGATCAGGGTTTCATGCGTTTCACCATTGGCGTCGGTAATCACCAACCGTTGCTTGCCCTTGGTCTCCTTGCCAAAGCTGACCGTGCCGGACACTTCCGCCAGGATGGAGTGCTCCTTGGGCTTGCGCGCCTCGAACAGGTCGGCCACACGCGGCAGACCACCGGTGATATCACGGGTCTTGGAGGTTTCTTGCGGAATCCGGGCGATGATGTCACCCACTTCCACTTCCGCGCCATCCTGCAGGCTGACAATGGCACCGGGACTGAGGAAGTATTGTGCCGGTATGTCGGTACCTGGCAGCAGGATATCCTTGCCGTCGGCGGTTTCCAGTTTCACCATGGGGCGCAGATCCTTGTGGGCACCGGTGCGGCGCTTGGGATCGGTCACCACGAAACTTTGCAGACCGGTCAGCTCGTCCACCTGCTCGTCAACGGTCACGCCATCGAGGAAGTCGATGAACCGCACCCGACCCGGCACTTCGGTGACGATGGGGTGGGTGTGCGGATCCCAGTTGGCCACAATGGTGCCGGCCTTGATCTCTTCGCCATCCTTGACATTGAGCGTGGAACCATACGGCAGTTTGTAACGCTCACGCTCGCGACCGTGTTCATCCATGATGGAAACCTCGCCGGAGCGGGATACCGCCACCAGCTTGCCATCAGTGTTGGTCACCAGCTTGATGTTGTGCAGGCGCACGGTACCGGCGGATTTGGCTTCTACATGGTCCACAGCGGCAGAACTGGAGGCCGCACCACCGATGTGGAAGGTACGCATGGTCAACTGGGTACCCGGTTCACCAATGGACTGGGCGGCGATGACGCCCACGGATTCCCCTTCGTTGACCCGATGACCACGTGCCAGATCCCGGCCATAGCACATGGCACAGATGCCGTGGCGGGTTTCACAGGTAATGGCCGAACGCACTTTCAGCTGATCCAGACCAATGGATTCAACAACCTTCAGCAGATCTTCATCCAGCAAGGTGTTTTGCGGAATCAGCACTTCATCCGTACCCGGCTTGTAGATGTCTTCCGCGGTCACGCGACCGAGCACCCGTTCGTTCAGCGGTTCGATGACATCCCCGCCTTCCACGATGGAATTCAGGGTAATGCCACGATCCGTGCCGCAGTCGAATTCGGTCACCACCACATCCTGGGCCACATCCACCAGACGGCGGGTGAGGTATCCGGAGTTGGCGGTTTTCAGCGCGGTATCGGCCAGACCCTTGCGCGCGCCGTGGGTGGAAATGAAGTACTGCAGCACATCCAGGCCTTCACGGAAGTTGGCCTTGATGGGCGTTTCGATGATGGAGCCATCCGGCTTGGCCATCAGGCCACGCATGCCGGCCAGCTGGCGAATCTGTGCCGCCGAACCCCGGGCGCCGGAATCCGCCATGATGAAGATAGAGTTCATCGAAGGCTGCTTGACCTTGTTCCCTTCGCGGTCCACCACTTCCTCGGTGCCCAGGTGTTCCATCATGGCCTTGGCGATCTGTTCGTTACAGCGAGACCAGATATCCACCACCTTGTTGTAGCGTTCGCCGGCAGTAACCAGACCGGAGGCGAACTGCTCCTGGATCTCCACCACCTGCTTTTCGGCTTCTTCCAGCAGGGCCTTTTTCTCCGGCGGAATGATCATGTCATCAATGCCGATGGAAACACCGGCACGGGTTGCGAATGCATAACCGGTGTACATCAGCTGGTCGGCAAAGATCACAGTGTCTTTCAGGCCCAGCTGGCGATAACAGGCATCGATCAGGTCCGAGATGGCGCGCTTCTTCAGCGGCTGGTTCATCAGATCAAAGCTCAGGCCTTTCGGCAGGATACGGGCCAGGATGGCTCGGCCCACGGTGGTTTCCACCAGTTTGCGCCCGGCTTCCACCCATTCACCCGCTTCGTTCTGTTCCCATTGCATCATGCGAACCTTGACACGGGCATGCAACTCCACATGTTTGTTGGCGTGTGCGCGTTCCACCTCCTGAATGTTGGCGAAAACCATGCCCTCGCCTTTGCTGTTGATCAGCTCGCGGGTCATGTAATACAGGCCCAGCACCACATCCTGGGTGGGCACGATGATGGGCTCACCGTTGGCCGGCGAAAGAATATTGTTGGTGGACATCATCAGTGCACGCGCTTCCAGCTGGGCTTCCAGCGAAAGCGGCACGTGCACGGCCATCTGGTCACCGTCGAAGTCGGCGTTGAAGGCGGAACAGACCAGCGGGTGCAGCTGAATGGCCTTGCCCTCGATCAGCACCGGCTCGAAAGCCTGAATGCCCAGACGGTGCAGCGTGGGCGCACGGTTGAGCATCACCGGGTGTTCACGGATGACCTGGTCGAGAATATCCCAGACTTCCGGACCTTCCTTCTCCACCAGTTTCTTGGCTGCCTTGATGGTGGTGGCCAGGCCCTGGTGCTGCAGCTTGCTGAAAATGAAGGGCTTGAACAGCTCCAGTGCCATTTTCTTGGGCAGGCCACACTGGTGCAGGCGCAGGGTGGGGCCCACCACGATCACGGAACGGCCGGAGTAGTCCACCCGCTTGCCCAGCAGGTTCTGGCGGAAGCGGCCCTGCTTGCCCTTGATCATGTCGGCCAGTGACTTCAGCGGGCGCTTGTTGGTGCCGGTAATGGCGCGTCCACGGCGGCCATTGTCCAGCAGGGCGTCCACCGCCTCCTGCAACATGCGCTTTTCGTTGCGCACAATGATGTCCGGCGCATTCAGCTCCAACAGCCGCTTCAAGCGGTTGTTGCGGTTGATGACGCGACGGTAGAGATCATTGAGATCGGAGGTGGCGAAGCGACCGCCGTCCAACGGCACCAGCGGGCGCAGATCCGGCGGCAGCACTGGCAGCACGGTCAAAATCATGTGCTCCGGGCGATTGCCGGATTGGATGAAGGCCTCGATCAGCTTCAGGCGCTTGCTCATGCGCTTGAGCTTGGTCTCGGATTTGGTCTCGGCAATTTCCTCGCGCAGCTTCAGGGCTTCGGCGTTGAGGTCGATGTCCTTGAGCAAATCGTAGATGGCCGCAGCACCCATCTTGGCCACGAACTCGTCACCATGCTCTTCCAGGGCTTCGAAGTACTGCTCATCGGTGAGCAGCTGGCCCTTTTCCAGTGTGGTATAGCTTGGATCGACAACAATGTAGGATTCGAAATACAGCACCCGCTCCACGTCGATCAGGGAGATGTCCAGCATCAGGCCAATGCGGGACGGCAGCGACTTGAGGAACCAGATGTGCGCCACCGGCGTGGCCAGGTCGATATGACCCATGCGTTCACGGCGTACCTTGGTCAGGGTGACTTCGGTACCGCATTTTTCACAGACCACACCCCGGTGCTTCATGCGCTTGTACTTGCCGCACAGGCACTCGTAATCCTTCACCGGGCCAAAGATGGCGGCACAGAACAGGCCGTCCCGCTCCGGCTTGAAGGTACGGTAATTGATGGTCTCGGGCTTTTTCACTTCACCCCAGGACCAGGACCGGATGACTTCAGGGGGAGCCAGGCTGACCTTGATGCTGTCAAAGTCGGCCGGCTGGCGTTGCTGATTGAATAGATTGAGCAAATCTCTCACGGTTCTCTCCTGTCCGGTCAGTTGTCTTCTTCAAGTTCGATGTTGAGTGCCAGCGAGCGGATCTCTTTCATCAACACGTTGAAGGATTCGGGCATACCGGCCACCATCTGGTGGTTGCCATCGACGATGTTCTTGTACATCTGGTTCCGGCCGGTGACATCATCGGATTTCACGGTCAGCATTTCCTGCAGGGTATAGGCGGCACCGTAGGCTTCCAGCGCCCACACTTCCATCTCCCCGAAACGCTGGCCACCGAACTGGGCCTTGCCGCCCAGGGGCTGCTGGGTCACCAGGCTGTACGGGCCGGTGGAACGCGCATGCATCTTGTCATCTACCAGGTGGTTGAGCTTGAGCATGTACATGTAGCCCACGGTCACCGGCCGCTCGAAAGGCTCGCCGGTGCGGCCATCGTAGAGGGTCATCTGGCCGGAGGTGGGCAGGCCGCCCAGTTCCAGCATGTACTTGATTTCACTCTCCTCGGCACCATCGAATACCGGTGTGCCCATGGGCACACCGTCACGCAGGTTGTTGGCCAGTTCCATGATTTCCTCGTCGGAGAATTCCTTCAGTTCCACCCGGCGGCCCTTGCGGCTCTTCTTGCCCTTGCCGCCTTCCATGTACAACTCGTGGTTGTAGATCTTGTCGAGAAAATCACGCATTTCCCTGGCCTTGGCCTTGGCATGGACCATTTCCGCAATCTTGCGGCCCAGACCACTGGCCGCCAGGCCCAGGTGGGTTTCAAGAATCTGGCCAATGTTCATCCGCGAGGGCACACCCAGCGGATTCAGCACGATGTCCACCGGACGACCGTCTTCCATGTAGGGCATGTCTTCCTGGGGCACGATCATGGAGATCACACCCTTGTTGCCGTGACGACCGGCCATCTTGTCTCCCGGCTGGATGCGGCGCTTGACGGCCAGGTAAACCTTGACCATCTTGCGCACGCCCGGTGCCAGTTCATCGCCCTGGGTCACCTTGCGCTTCTTCTCCTCGAAGTGCGCATCCAGCTCCTTTTTCTGGAAGGCCATTTGCTCGGCGGCCGATTCGATCAGGTCATTGAGCGCGTCGTCCTTCATGCGGATCTTGAACCACTGGTCACGCGGCAGTTCAGCCAGGTATTCAGCGGTGATCTTCTGGCCCTTCTTCAATCCGGCCGGTGCCTTTTCCACCGGCTGATCCACAACCGCGGCTTCCAGTCGCTGGCAGATGGCGTTCTCCAGAATCTTGAACTGATCGTCCAGATCCTTGCGTACGCGGGCCAGCTCATCCTGTTCGATCTGCAGGGCGCGCTTGTCTTTCTCCATGCCGTCACGGGTAAAGACCTGTACATCGATGACCGTGCCATCCATGCCGGAAGGTACCCGCAGCGAGCTGTCTTTCACATCCGAAGCCTTCTCACCGAAAATCGCGCGCAGCAGTTTCTCTTCCGGTGTCAGCTGGCTTTCTCCCTTGGGTGTGACCTTGCCCACCAGAATGTCGCCGGCCTTCACTTCGGCACCCACGAAAACCACACCGGATTCATCCAGCTTGGACAGGGCATGTTCGCCCACATTGGGTATATCCGCAGTGATTTCTTCGTTGCCCAGCTTGGTGTCCCGGGCCACGCAGGTCAGCTCCTCGATGTGGATGGTGGTCAGGCGGTCTTCCTGCACCACTTTCTCCGACAGGAGGATGGAATCCTCGAAGTTGTAGCCGTTCCAGGGCATGAAGGCCACCAGCAGGTTCTGACCCAGGGCCAGTTCACCCAGATCGGTGGAGGGGCCGTCAGCCACAATGTCACCAGCGGCGACCACATCACCGGGCTTGACCAGCGGACGCTGGTTCTGACAGGTGTTCTGGTTGGAACGGGTGTACTTGGTCAGGTTGTAGATGTCCACGCCCGGATCATTTTCCGGAATCTCGTCTTCATTCACCCGAATCACGATACGGGCGGCATCCACCTGCTCCACCACGCCACCACGGCGGGCCACCACGGTCACGCCGGAATCGCGTGCCACCACCCGTTCCATGCCCGTGCCCACCAGCGGCTTGTCGGCCCGCAGGGTCGGTACCGCCTGGCGTTGCATGTTGGAACCCATCAGGGCGCGGTTGGCATCATCGTGTTCCAGGAAGGGCACGATGGATGCGGCCACCGAAACGATCTGCTTGGGCGAGACATCCATGTAATCGATCTTGTCCGGCGATTGCAGAATGAACTCGCCGTTATGACGGCAGGGAACGAATTCATCCACGAAACGGCCCTTGTCGTCCAGGTCGGTCTTGGCCTGGGCGATCACAAACTGCCCTTCTTCAATGGCGGAAAGATAATGCACCTCGTTGGTGACCACGCCGTTTTCCACCTTGCGGTACGGGGTTTCCAGAAAACCGTACTTGTTGGTGCGGGCATAGACCGACAGCGAGTTGATCAGACCGATATTCGGACCTTCCGGTGTTTCAATGGGACAGACCCGGCCGTAGTGGGTGGGGTGCACATCCCGCACCTCGAAGCCGGCGCGTTCACGGGTCAGGCCACCCGGCCCCAGGGCGGAAACCCGGCGCTTGTGGGTCACTTCCGACAGCGGGTTGTTCTGGTCCATGAACTGGGACAGCTGGCTGGAGCCAAAGAACTCCTTCACCGCCGCCTGCACCGGCTTGGCATTGACCAGATCCTGCGGGCCAAGATCCTCGGACTCGGCCAGGGACAAGCGCTCCTTCACCGCCCGTTCCACACGCACCAGACCAACGCGGAAGACATTCTCTGCCATCTCGCCCACGGAGCGCACCCGACGATTGCCCAGATGGTCGATGTCATCCACGGTGCCATGACCGTTTCGAATGTTGATCAGCTCCTTGAGTACATCCAGGATGTCTTCACGCGTCAACGTGCCCGGACCGGTTTCATCTTCACGACCCAGGCGGCGGTTGAACTTCATCCGTCCCACGGCGGAAAGGTCGTAGCGTTCGTCCGTGAAAAACAGGTTTTCGAACAGCGCCTCGGCCGCTTCCTTGGTGGGTGGTTCACCCGGGCGCATCATGCGATAGATTTCCACCAGCGCCTCGAGCTTGGTGCGGGTGGGATCCAGGCGCAAGGTATTGGAAATGTAGGGACCACGGTCCAGATCATTCACATACAGAATGCGCACCTCACCCACATTGTGTTCGCGTAGCCGTGCCAGGGTCTCTTCCGTGATTTCTTCGTTGGCCGGAACGATCACCTCGCCGGTTTCGGTATCCACCACATTGTGACCGATGATCTTGCCCATGGCGTATTCATCGGGCATGACCAGCGAGTCGATCTTGGCCTGCTTGAGCAGCTTGACATGACGGGCCGTGATGCGTTTTTCCGCCTCGACAATCACTTTGCCCTTCTTGTCGGTAATATCGTAGGTGGCCCGCTCGCCCTTGAGGCGCTCCGGGTCCACTTCCAGCTCCACATTGTCTGCATTGATGCGCAGGGTGTTCATTTCGAAGAAGATATCCAGGATCTCTTCGTTCTCGTAACCCAGCGCACGCAGCAAAATGGTCACCGGCAGTTTGCGGCGGCGGTCGATGCGGGTGAAGATGGCATCCTTGGGGTCGAACTCCATGTCCAGCCAGGATCCGCGATAGGGAATCACCCGCGCGTTGAACAGCAGCTTGCCGGAGGAATGGGTCTTGCCCTTGTCATGATCGAAGAACACACCGGGCGAACGGTGCAGCTGGGAGACGATCACCCGCTCGGTACCATTGACGATAAAGGTGCCGGTATCGGTCATCAGGGGCAACTCGCCCATGTAGACTTCCTGCTCCTTGACATATTTGACCGGCTTGACCTTGGCGGAACTTTCCTTGTTGTAGATGACCAGGCGCACCTTGACGCGCAGGGGCGCGCCATAGCTCATGCCACGCAGCTTGCATTCGCGCACATCAAATGGCGGCTTGCCCAATTCATAGCTCACATATTGCAGCTCGGCATTGCCGGAATAACTGGCAATGGGGAAAACGGAGCTTAATGCGCCGTGCAGGCCCACCGGCTCACGCGCGTCTTCCGGCACATCCTGCTGCAGGAATCGCTTGTAGGAATCGATCTGGGTTGCCAGCAGGAAGGGTACGTCCAGCACCTCCTTGCGCTTGCCGAAATCCTTGCGAATGCGTTTTTTCTCTGTGAACGAATAGCTCATTGGTTCTCGCCCGCCTCAATGCTTGAATAAATGCCTGGCAGCCCAGTCATGGCTGCCCTTGGGCAGCTGCTTGCACTTCGGCACATAGCAACCGCCCTGAAATTGGCTGTCATCGAAATGACAGAAACAGGAAAAGGCCGGCAGCCCGTGGCTGCCAGCCCCATCCCAACCGATTGAATAGACAATCAGCCAGATTACTTGATCTCGACAGATGCACCTGCTTCTTCGAGTTGCTTCTTGACTTCTTCGGCCTCTTCCTTGCTCACGCCTTCCTTCAGCGGTGCAGGAGCGCCTTCCACCAGTTCCTTGGCTTCTTTCAGACCCAGGCCGGTGATGCCGCGAACGGCCTTGATGACGGCAACCTTGTTGGAACCGAAGCTGGACAGAACCACATCGAATTCCGTCTTCTCTTCGGCGGCACCACCTTCGCCACCGGCGGCAGGTGCAGCAGCCACGGCCACGGGAGCGGCGGCGGAGACATCAAACTTCTCCTCCATCATCTTGACCAGGTCCACCACGTCCATCACGCTCATTTCGGCGATGGCTTCGAGGATGTCTTCTTTGGAAATTGCCATTGGATATTCTCCAGATATATCGTATTGAAAGGGTTGATTCTAAAAAAGGTACAGTCGCTTTATGCGGCTTCTTTCTTGTCGCGGACAGCGGCCACGGTACGCACCAGCTTGGCGTGCGGTTCGGCCAGGGTACGGACGAATTTCTCCACCGGAGCCTTCATCACGCCCAGCAGCATGGCCAGTGCCTGTTCCCGTGTGGGCAGGCTGGCCACACGGTCCAGATCGGCAGCTTCATACTTGTTGCTGCCAACGGCCAGAACGTGTGCGGTGAGCTTGTTGTGCTCCTTGGCGAAATCCTTGACAAGACGAGCAGCCGCGCCAGGATCTTCCGAGGCGAAAGCAAACACCAATGGTCCTTTCAGATCATCAGCAATGCATTCAAACTCGGTGCCCTGGACAGCGCGCCGCACGAGTGTATTCTTGGCGACCCGAAGATACACGCCGGACTCACGGGCCTTGACCCGCAATGCCGTCATTTCTTCCACAGTCAGTCCACGATACTCGGCGGCAACGACAGACAGTGCAGAGGATGCCACTTGGGCAAGCTCGGCAACGACTGCCTTTTTCTGCTCCAGATTGAGCGCCATAGTTACCTCCTGAGATGTCGAGGTGCCGAAACACCAGACAACGGTTGCACCCTGCCGGGGCAGGATGTTGTCGCGGTTGCGACGGTACGGCGGCCTTCGGAATCAACCCGGAAGGGCCTGCCGTCTACGCAGGCTGAAGGTTTAAGCAGCAAGCTGCGCCTGCGGTCTCTGACGGCCACGGCAAATGCCGCAGCCCTCAAAACTCAAAGATCCAGCGTACTCTTGTCCACGGTCAGGCCCGGGCCCATGGTGGTGGACACGGCAACCTTCTGCACATACTGACCCTTGGCGGAAGCCGGCTTCAGCTTCACCAGGTCATTCATCAGTGCATTCAGGTTTTCCTGCAGGGCTTCCACACTGAAATCCACCTTGCCAATGGTGCAATGCACAATACCTGCCTTGTCGGTCCGGTAACGCACCTGACCGGCCTTGGCATTTTTCACCGCTTCTTCCACATTGGGGGTCACGGTGCCCACCTTGGGATTGGGCATCAGGCCACGCGGACCCAGAATCTGGCCCAGGGCACCGACCACACGCATGGCATCCGGCGTGGCGATCACCACGTCAAAATCCATGTTGCCACCCTTGATGGATTCGGCCAGGTCCTCAAAGCCCACAATATCGGCACCGGCAGCCTTGGCCTTTTCGGCATTCTCGCCTTGGGCGAATACCGCCACACGGATGCTCTGGCCGGTACCATTGGGCAGTACGGTGGAACCGCGAACCTGCTGATCGGATTTGCGGGGATCCACGCCCAGACGAACCGCCACATCCACGGATTCCTTGAACTTGACCGAAGAGAAATCCTTCAGCAGATTCAGTGCTTCCGGCAGGGCGTAGGCCTGGTTGGAGTCGATCTTTTCACGAATTGCGCGCAAGCGCTTGCCTGTCTTGGCCATCAGTCCACACCCTCCACGTTCAAGCCCATGCTGCGTGCGGTGCCGGCAATGGTACGCACGGCTGCGTCCATGTCGGCTGCAGTCAAATCCGGCTTCTTGGTTGTTGCAATTTCCTCCAGCTGCGCACGCGTTACCGTACCCACTTTCTCGGTATTGGGGCGGCCACTGCCCTTTTTCAGGCCCGCGGCCTTAAGCAGCAGCACGGCTGCCGGCGGCGTCTTGGTTTCAAAAGTGAAACTGCGATCGTTATAGACGGTGATGACCACAGGAATCGGCAGGCCCTGCTCCACATTGCCAGTCTTGGCATTGAAGGCCTTGCAGAATTCCATGATGTTGAGGCCATGCTGGCCCAGCGCCGGACCGACCGGCGGACTGGGGTTGGCCTGCCCTGCAGGTACCTGCAGCTTGATATAGGCTTCGATTTTCTTCGCCATGTTTGCGTTCTCCTTGCGGGTACAAGCGCCTTGCGGCTCCCCGGGGTTCATGAAGGCCAGCGTGTGGCCGATCGATCATCTGCCCTTTCGGGCACTGGGCTCAGGTGGTTTTTTCCACCTGGCCGAATTCCAGTTCCACCGGCGTGGAGCGCCCAAAGATGGACACGGCCACACGCAGGCGGCTTTTCTCGTAATTGACTTCTTCCACCGTACCGTTGAAGTCGTTGAAGGGGCCATCGATGACTCGCACCACTTCCCCCACGCCGAACAACACCTTCGGCCGTGGCTTCTCCGCGCCTTCCTGCACGCGCTGGAGAATGGCTTCGGCCTCCTTGTCGGTAATGGGTGCCGGCTTGTCTGCCGTTCCACCGATGAAGCCCATAACCTTGGGCACATCCTTGACCAGGTGCCAGGTTTCATCATCCATATCCATCTGCACCAGCACATAACCGGGAAAGAACTTGCGCTCGGAACGGCGCTTCTGGCCGTTCTTCATCTCCACCACTTCCTCGGTGGGCACAAGAATTTCACCAAAACGGTCTTCCATACCAAAACGACGAATGCGCTCCTCCAGGGAACGCTTGACCTGCTGCTCAAAGCCCGAATAGGCGTGCACTACATACCACTTCTTGGACATGCAAGCCTCCTCAGGCGCCAGGCGTGACGAACCACTCGACCAGCTTGCTGAAAGTCAGATCGAGGATGGAAAGAAAGATACCGATCACCACGACCACCACCAGCACAACCAGCGTGGTCTGCACGGTTTCCTGACGAGTGGGCCAGACGACCTTTCGCAGTTCGGCACGGGCTTCGGTGAAGAAGGAAACCAGTCGCCGGCCCTGGGTGGAAGTGGCCGCCAGCAACAGGGCCACGCCGGTCACCACCAGCAAACCCAGCACCCGCATCCAGGTCATGTAGGCCTGATCGAAGTGATAAAAGCCCCAGATGCCTGCCACGAGAATCGCCAGCGAAACCAGAAGCTTGATGATATCCAGCGCCGCGAGGCCGCCTTCTTCCCTATCCGTCATGTAATCACCTTCAATCAGTGTCTGCCATGTAAATGGCAGGCCAGGAGGGACTCGAACCCCCAACCTGCGGTTTTGGAGACCGCTGCTCTGCCAATTGAGCTACTGGCCTAAAAAGCAAAGGCTGGCGGCCCTTTTCAGGCCACCAGCCGTGGTATTGCAAGGCGTCCGATCACTCGATGATCTTGGACACCACGCCCGCACCCACGGTACGGCCACCTTCACGGATGGCAAAGCGCAGGCCTTCTTCCATGGCGATGGGCGCAATCAGCTGCACCTTCATCTGGATGTTGTCACC
>JALWTZ010000340.1 GCA_026993285.1 Lysobacterales bacterium
CCCCCGTCGTGGGTCGCGCCCCGGTAGGCGTTGACATTCTGGCCCAGCAGGTGAATTTCCTTCACCCCCTGTGCCGCCAGTTCCACCACCTCGGCCACCACATCGTCCAGGGGCCGGCTCACTTCCTCGCCCCGGGTATAGGGCACCACGCAGAAAGAGCAGTACTTGGAGCAGCCTTCCATGATGGAAACAAAGGCCGTGGCCCCTTCCGCCCGGGGCTCCGGGAGGTTGTCGAACTTCTCGATCTCGGGAAAGCTGATATCCACCACCGGCTTGCCCGTCTCACGCCGCTGGCGGATCATCTCCGGCAGCCGGTGCAGGGTTTGCGGCCCGAAGACCAGATCCACAAAGGGCGCGCGCTCGACGATGGCCTCCCCTTCCTGCGAGGCCACGCAACCGGCCACGCCGATGATCAGCTCCGGCTTGTCCGCCTTCAGCGGCCGCCAGCGGCCCAGCTGGGAGAACACCTTTTCCTGCGCCTTTTCACGAATGGAGCAGGTATTGACCAGAATGACATCGGCCTCGCGCTCGTCGCTGGTTTCTTCCAGGCCCTCGGCCAGCAGCACATCGCGCATGCGCGCCGAGTCGTACTCGTTCATCTGGCAGCCGTGGGTCTTGATATAGACTTTTCCGTGCATGCAAAGCTCACACTCGCGGGTGAAAACCGCTTATTATCCCGCTTGTTTCCCGCAACTTCCATAGCAACATGCCCAAAACCACCCCTGTAGTCTGGATTACCGGCGCCTCCTCCGGCATAGGCGAGGCCCTGGCCGAACAATACGCGCACCAACCGGCCCGGCTGGTGCTGTCGGCCCGTTCCGAGGACAAGCTCCAGGCCCTGGCCGAACGCCTGCCCTGCGAGTGCCTGGTATTGCCGCTGGATGTCACCGATTTCGACAGCTTTCCCGGCAAGGTAGACGCCGTGCTGGCGCATTTCGGCCAGATCGACATCCTCATCAACAACGCCGGGGTCTCCCAGCGCGGCTGGGCCGAGGCATGCGGCTTTGCCGTGGACCAGCGGCTGATGGACGTGAACTTCTTCGGCCCGGTGGCCCTGACCCGGGCCGTGCTGCCGCACATGCGCCAGCGCAAGCAGGGCGTGATTGCCGTCACTTCCTCGGTGATGGGCAAGGTGCAAACCCCGCGCCGTACCGCCTACGCGGCCAGCAAGCATGCCATTCAGGGCTGGTTCGACTGCCTGCGCTGTGAAGTGTGGCGGGATGGCATTCAGGTCACCCTGTTTCTGCCTGGTTATGTGCATACCAACCTCTCCTACCACGCCCTGGATGTCGGCGGCCAGGCCCACGGCAAGATGGACCGCATCCAGGCCAATGGCATGCCGGCGGCACGCTGTGCCCGCAAGATGGTGCGTGCCATCAAAAAGGGCAAGGAGGAAGTGATTATCGCCGGGCTGCAGGAGCGGCTGGCCGCCTGGCTGAAACGCTTCACGCCACGGCTGTATTCGGCCATTGCCAAGCGACTGCCCGTGGAATGAGCGGCAGGCAAACGGTAATCTGGCTGTAACATGCCTGATGCACACTATGCCGTATTCCAAACCGTACTACGCAAAAGAGGATCACCATGAAAATCGTTTCCCTGTTGCTTTCTTCCTTGCTGCTGGCCACCACGGCCCAGGCCCAGGTTCAGGTCGACCCCAAGCTGCCGGAATACCAGCCGACCCAAGGCGTGGCGGGTAACATTTCCTCGGTCGGCTCGGATACGCTGGCCAACCTGATGACCCTTTGGGCCGAGGAATACAAGCGCCTCTACCCTAATGTGAACATCCAGATTCAGGCCGCCGGTTCTTCCACCGCGCCACCGGCGCTGACCAAGGGCACCTCCAACCTGGGCCCCATGAGCCGCAAGATGAAACACAAGGAAATCGAAGCCTTCGAGAAGCGATTTGGCTACAAGCCCACCGCCATTCCCGTGGCCATCGATACCCTGGCCGTGTTCGTGCACAAGGACAACCCCATCGAAGGCCTGACCATTCCGCAGGTGGATGCCATTTTCTCCTCCACCCGCCGCTGCGGCCATCCCGAGGCAGTCAATACCTGGGGCCAGCTGGGACTGAAGGGTGACTGGGCCAAACGCAACATCCAGCTCTATGGCCGCAATTCCGCCTCCGGCACCTACGGCTATTTCAAGAAACATGCGCTGTGCAAGGGGGATTTCCGCAACGAGGTCAACGAACAGCCGGGTTCCGCCTCGGTGGTGCAGGCCGTTTCCGCCAGCCTCAATGGCATTGGCTACTCCGGTATCGGCTACAAAACCTCCAGCGTCAAGGCCGTGGCCCTGGCCAAGAAAACCGGCAAGCCCTTTGTGGCAGCCACGCCCGAGAATGCCGTGCGAGGCAAGTATCCGTTGTCCCGTTTTCTCTACATCTATGTGAACAAGGAACCCAACAAGCCACTGCCACCACTGACCCGCGAGTTCATCAAGATGGTGCTGTCCAAAACCGGGCAGGAAGTGGTGGTCAAGGACGGCTACATTCCGCTGCCGGCCAAGGTGGCGGAAAAGCAGTTGAAGAAACTGTTGTAAATCGCAGGGTCTTTCCCATCAAAAAAGCCCGGCCAAGGCCGGGCTTTTTTTGTGTTGGCATGCAGGAAAGATCAGATCACGCCACGCCGCTCCTGCTCGCGCTCGATGGACTCGAACAGGGCCTTGAAGTTGCCTTCGCCAAATCCCAGGTCGTTGTTTCTCTGAATGATCTCAAAAAAGATCGGCCCGAACAGATTCTTGGTGAAGATCTGCAGCAGGTAGCCGTTTTCCGTGCCATCCACCAGCACCTGATGCCGCTGGATGTGTTCCGGGTCTTCCTTCACGCCCGGCACGCGCTGGAACACGGTTTCATAATAGCTGGGGTGAATGTCCAAGGTTTCGATGCTGCCGCCTTCCATGGCATCCAGTGATGCCAGGATGTTGTCGGTATACAGGGCCAGATGCTGCACGCCGGGGCCGTTGTATTCGCGCAGGTATTCGTCGATCTGGTTGTTGTCGTTGTTGTCCTTGCCCTCATTGATGGGAATGCAGAAACTGCCATCCGGCGAGCGCAGGGCGTAGGAGGTCAGGCCGGTTTTCTTGCCGTCGATATCGAAATAACGCACTTCGGTAAAACCAAAGACGTTCTTGTAGAAGTCCGACCATTCCTGCATGGTGCCCTTGTAGACATTGTTGGTCAGGTGATCCACGTAGAGAAAGCCCTTGTCCGGCCCGGTCACCGGCTCGGCATGGGGCACGAAATCCCTGTCAAAAATGCTGCCCTTGTCGCCGAAACGGTCGATGAAATAAATCAGGCTGTCACCAATACCGTAGATGGCCGGGTAAGGCAGATCCTTGTTGCTGTCGCTGGCGGAACGCGCGCCCCGGCGCACGGCCTCGTCATGGGCAAACTGCGCGTCATCCACCCGCCAGCCCATGGAACAGATGCTGGCCCCGTGGGCCTGCTGAAAGGCCTCCGCGTGGCCCCCGGGATTGCGATTGATGAGAAAATGCACATCGTTTTGCGTGTAATAGTCGATGGGCAGCTCCTTGTGCTGGCGGGTACGGCTGAAGCCGAAATCCCGGAATACCCGGTGCATGTAATCCACGTCCGGGGTGGCAAACTCGGTAAAGTCGATCCCGCGCAGTTTCAGCGGGTTGTGGGCGTCGTTCATCTCGTTCTCCTCTCGATCATTTTGTGGCGTGACTCAGCCTCTCCAGGATTTCCAGTAGTCTGGCCAGCGGATATCCAATGCGGCCTCGGTCATCATCAACGGGTTGCGGGTATCCACCATCACCGCCTTTTCCTCGGTGCGGCGTATCT
>JALWTZ010000341.1 GCA_026993285.1 Lysobacterales bacterium
GCTGGACAAACCGCGCGGTGCCCTGATTGCCAGTGTGGAGCCTGGCTCTGCCGCCGACAAGGCTGGCATACAGGTGCGGGATGTGATTCTGCGCTACAACGGCAAGGAACTGGTTTTTGCTTCCGATTTGGCACCGTTGGTGGGCCTGACCCCGCCGGGCACCACGGTGCCGGTGGAAATCATGCGGGATGGACGACACCAGACTCTGAAAGTCACCCTGGGCGAGTTGGACGGCGATGAAATCGTCAGCATCGGTCCGGGCGGCCAGCGGGAACAGAATCTGGATGATCTGGGCATGGCTCTGTCGGATCTGGACGCCGATACCCGTCGGGAAACCGGTCTGGAAGAAGGCGTGTTGGTACGCAAGATTACTTCCAGCAAGGCACGCCGTGCCGGTATCCAGCCGGGTGATGTCATCACCATGGTGGACAACCAGAAAATCAAGAATCTCAAGGCGTTGCGCAAGATTCTGAAGGAAAAGGATCAGGACAAGCCAATCTCGTTGCTGATCCGCCGCAATGGCATGGGCCGCTTTGTGGTCATTCGTTGATGCACTCGATACAGGCCGGCCATCCTGGCCGGCCTGTTCCATTCGGGAGAGTGTGCCTGACGGTGTTACGGCTTAGGCTTGGGGCATAGGCTTGTATTGCATGCTGACCGGGGAGTGCTTATCTGATGAATGCCAAACTGCCTGAACGGGATGCCGAAGGTTTTCTGCTGGATCCGGAAGATTGGGACGAATCCGTGGCCGAAGCCCTGGCACAGGAAGAGGAGCTGGAGCTGGACGATACACGCTGGGCCATTTTGCGCTTCATGCGGGATTATCTGGCTGAACATGGAGTGGCACCGGATGTGCGTCATGTCACCCAGTTTCTGGCCAAGACCCAGGGCCTTTCCAAGAAAGAGGCCAAGGCGCTGTTGTTCCAGACTTTTCCCTATGGCTATGTCAAGCAGGCCTGCAAGCTGGCTGGTTTTCGCAAGCCCCGGGCCTGGAGTACCGGCTAGGTTTTCCGGGCCTGGCGCAACAGATAACGCGCCGGATGCAGGGCTTCGGCCACGCTCAGGGGCACGCTCAGCTGTTGCGGGGTGTAGATCCAGTCACAAAGAAGCCGTGCTGCCAGTGGTGCCGCAGCCAGGCCGCGCGCGCCCAGCCCGCTGAGTACGAACAGTCCGGGTAAATTGGGTGGCAATCCCCGCAGGCGTGACAGTGGAGTGCCCTGCGCATGGGGTGCCAGCCATTGCTGCCATCCGGGGTAGTCGGCCACGGGCCCTGCCAGCGGCAGGTGATCCGGGCTGACTGCCCGCATGCCCCGGCGGCCCTGCAGTGGTTTTTCCGTCTTGCCCAGCCAGGGCCAGTCCGTCAGCAGTTGTTCGGCCAGTTGTTCCAGCGCCCTGTGCTGTACGGGCAGGGGTTTCAGCCAGTCTTCCCTTGGCAGGTGCTCAAAACTGCTGCCAGCCAGTAACTGGTCATTTCTGGGTGGCAGCAGATAGTGCTGCCCGGTCAGTGCCGTGGCCAGTTTTCTGCTTTCGGGGCGGGCAGGCCAGTACAACAGGTGGCCGGGGCGGGCACGCAGGGGAAGCCAGGTGGTGGATGCCCATTGCAGGCTGTGCAGGCTCTGGCACAGTACCAGCAAGGGCGCCCGATGCGTTTCTCCACTGACGGCGCGAACCTGCCAAACCGGACCATCCTGCTGGATGTCTTCAACCCGGAAACCGGTAACCACCGTGCATTCGGCCAGCAGGGCATGTACCCAGTCGGCCGGGTTGATCCAGCCGGTGTTGTGGATCTTCAGCGCGGTTTGCTTTTGTCCGTCGGGCAGTTCAACCGGGCCCAGCTGCAGACTTTCCGGGCTGTAACCGTGATTCTCCAGCGCCTGCTGAAAGCGTGGTATTTCAGCTTCGTTCAATAAACGCCATACACCACAGAGATCCGCCTCGATGGCATGGCCCTGTTGCCTTAGCCAGTGAATCTGCCGCCAGGCATAGGTGTAGGCTTGCTGAAAGAAACGGCTGGCGCGGCTGGCATCGGCGTGAATGGCCGGGGAGATCAGGCCGCGTGGATTGCCGGAACCCTGGGTGGCTACCTGATCTTCCCCTTCCAGCACGGTCACCTGACATCCGGCCTGTTGCAGATGCCAGGCGACTTGCGCACCGGCGATACCTGCGCCAACGACAATGGCCTTTTGTGCGGCTTGAGGTGCCTGTTGCAGCCAGGCCGGGAGTGGCCGGGTGCCTGGGTCAGCCCGTCGGAGGCCGGTGAGCATTTCCCGCTTGCGACCAAACCCCGGGCATTTGCGCATGTCAAAGCCCTGTGCCTGCAAGGCGCGGCGGACAAAACCCGCGGCTGTGAACGTGGCCAGTGTACAGCCGGGCAGGGCGTGTCGGGCGATGGCGCGAAGTACCGGTTCCTGCCACATTTCCGGATTTTTGGCCGGCGCAAAGCCGTCCAGATACCAGCAGTGCATGTTTGCGGCCAGCTCTGCCAGTGCCTGTTCGACCGGAAGAAAGATGAGCACCAGCTCCAGCCGCTCTTCCGGCCAGCTCAACAGGTGAAAGCCGCCATCCGGGTTGGGGTATTGCTGCAGCAGCTTCTCTGAAAATTCTTTCAGTTCATCAAAGGGTTGCAGGGATCTTCTCAGATCCATTCTGGAAAGCGGATAGGCTTCGATGCTGTAGTAACGCAGGAAGCGGCGGGAACGGGCCTGTTGCCGCCACTGTTGCCAGCTCAGCAGAAAATTCAGCCCGGTGCCGAAACCGGTTTCACCCACATGCAGGCAGGGATGTTGCTCGATTTGAGCGGCGAGACAGGCGCCTTCAATGAACACATGGCGGGATTCACCCAGTGGGTCTTCCGGGTTGTAATAGATGTCATCGAAGCGGTTGGATCGGGGCGTGTGCCCCAGCCAGTCGACTTGTGCTTCTTTCATGCGTCGGCGTGCAGTTTGAGATGGATGCCGAGACGGGAGGCCTGTTTGATTTCCCGTTGCAGACTGGCCCAGGTCAGGGGCCGCCGGGATTCCAGCGCGCTGCCGGTATGGAGATGCAGGAGGTCTTCTTCCGCTTTCAGGCGTGGGATGGGTGCCGGATGTTGCCGGTTGCGATGCAGGAGCACGGCCAGGCGAAGGAGAACAGCCAGGCGTGCCAGCGTGTATTGCTCATTCCTGTCCAGGGCTTCCAGCCATTCACGCCGGGTCTTGCCCCGATGCAGGCGTACCAGAAAGGACAGTCGCAGGCGGTCTTCCTCGCTGAAACCGGGCATGTCCGCATGGCGGGCCAGATAGGCGCCGTGCAGTTGGTGTTCCTCGTGGGAAATTTGCAGCCCCACTTCATGCAGGCGGGCCGCCCAAGACAGCCACAGGCGAGTGTGTTTTTTCAGCTTCCAGTCCTTGCGCACCTGCTCAAGCAGCTTCAGCGCGCTGTTTTCGACCTTGCGCGCATGGTTCGGGTCGACCTGCCAGCGTTGCATCAGGGCTTCCACAGAAGCTTCACGCGGATCCTGATCGTGTTCCCTGCCCAGCAGGTCATAGAGCACACCTTCACGCAGGGCGTAGTCCGAGGCTTTCATCTGCCGGATGTTGAGTGTATCGAACACGGCCAGCAGGATGGCCAGCCCGCCAATGATTACCGCCGTGCGATTGCTGCTCAGGCCGGGTACACGGATCTTGTCGATATGGCCAAAATCCAGCATGTGCAGGGCCAGCGCCTGTATGCCATCCGGTGTGAGGCTGCCGTCCGGCTCGATGCCGGTTTCCTTGAGCATGCGCGCGGTGGATTTGATGGTGCC
>JALWTZ010000342.1 GCA_026993285.1 Lysobacterales bacterium
GTTCCCGACAAGCCGGTCGAACCCTTGCCCGGAAATGGTGTGAAGATGAAGGCGTCTGCATGCCTGGCACGCCCGATGGCACCGCTTTTCACTCAAGCCGTAGTCTGGGCTACGCCTTTCGCTCCAAAGCGGCCCCCTCGAACGCGCCAGACGCGCATCCATCCGGCATCCTCACACCATTTCCGGGCAGCGAGGGTTCTCACCCTCCCTCATGAGTGGATAGAAATTCCAAGGGTGGTTTTGGGTTGAGGAGGGGAGGAAAAATGGCGGTGAGGGAGGGATTCGAACCCTCGATACGCTATTAACGTATACACACTTTCCAGGCGTGCTCCTTCAACCACTCGGACACCTCACCGTGTCACCGGCTTCCTGCCGGCAGCCCGCGGGCGGGCTTTGGGAAGGCGCGCAGAATACCCAAGAACGGCTTGCATGACAAGAGCCGGGTTGATTTTTTTGATGGCGGCTGGTTTCTTGGCAAAAAGAAGCCCGCATCCAGCGGGCTCAAGGGTTGCTAGGGGTGGGGGAGGAATCAGGGAACCAGCAGTGTGGTGCCGTTGGTGCCGGGCAGGCGCGGCAGGGTTTGTTCAGGGAATTCGCCGGTCAGCCCCTCGAGGAAGGCGGTGATCTTGCGCACCTGCTCTTCGGTCAGATCCTTGTTCAACTGGGTTTTGGCCATGACGCGCACGGCTTCGTCCAGCGTCTTGACCGAGCCATTGTGGAAGTAGGGCGCGGTCAGGGCAATGTTGCGTAAGGTGGGCACGCGGTACTTGTGGGCGTCCTCGGCCTTGCCGGTGGCTTCTTCACGGCCCTTGTCCTTCAGCAGGTCGTATTTATTGACATATTCGTTATCCTTGAAGACCGGGAAGCTCATGTAGAAACCCTGGCCGGGTGCCATGGCGGGGCCGCTGAAGTTGGCGCCGGAGTGACAGGAGGTGCAGCCCACTTCTTCAAACAGGGCCATGCCTTCCTGTTGCTCGGCGGTGAGCGCCTGTTTGTCGCCTTTGACGAAACGGTCGTAGGGGCTGTTGGGGGTAATCAGTGTTCTTTCGTAGCTGGCGATGGCCTTGGTGATGGCTTCCATGGTGATTTCATCACTGCCAAAGGCTTTCTTGAACAGGGCCTTGTAGCCGGGGATTTGTTTCAGGCGGTTCTCGGCCGCTTTTGCGCTGGGCATACCCATTTCCACCGGGTTGGTGATGGGGCCGGAGGCCTGGGCTTCCAGGCTGTCGGCACGGCCATCCCAGAACTGTACGGATTGGAATGCCGCATTCCATACCGTGGGCGCGCTGCGGCCGCCCAGTTTTCCGGTAGCGCCCTGGGAGAAGGCACGGTTGTCATCCCCGCCAGCCATGACATTGTGGCAGCTGTTGCAGGACTGGGTACCATTGATGGACAGGCGTGGATCGAAATACAAGGTTTTGCCCAGCTCGACCTTGGCTTCGGTCACCGGATTGTCGGCTGGCGCTGGGGCTTTCTCCGGCAGGGTCTCCCATGCCTGAGCGGTATGGACGGCAAGGGCCAGGCTGGTAGCAAGTATCATCTTTTTCATGTTCAAACCCTCTAAATTAGCATTGTCTAATAAATAGTTGGGGCCCATGATAAGGATGGGCGACAAGAAAGTAAAATGGATTGTGTTTATTGAACTGATAGATAATGATTATGGTGTTGACAGGAAACCTTTAAAGGAATCCACGGTCACAGGGTTAGGCTGCTCTGCTACAATGGCAGTTACTGAACGGGGATAAGCTACTGATCATGAATGCGGGAAAGGTATTTCGAACACTTGCGCTGCTGGCCATGCTGGCCCAGTTGTGGGTGGCCGTGCCTTCCGCCATGGCATTGGGCATGTCCCTGCAAGTGCCAGAGCCTGCGCAGATGCAGCAGCATGAGCAGCAGGATGATGCTGGCATGATTTGTTGCGAGCAACAGGTGGATTGCCACTGTGACCAGGGTGCCTGCATGCTACACCCTGTATTGCATGAACATACCCCCCTGCTTTTCCACGAACTGGCTCATATCAGTGGCTGGTTGCCACCGTCGTTTATCCTCAGTAGACCGGCAGGTTCTCTCTACCGACCTCCCATCGCCTGATCAGTTTCGCTGGCCCGTGACTTGCCAGCCGGTTTCATGCATGCTCGTTTCACGAGCCTGTTTTCCTTTAAATTGATCAGGTTGAATCATGAAAAACTGGACCTTGTACCTGGTGCTGACCCTGTCAGCCCCCCTGCTGGCAGTTGCCAGCGAAACCCTTACCCTGGAATCTGCCGTCAGCCAGGCGCTCAGTGAAGACCCTTGGCTGGAGGCCAGCCGCTTCCAGCAAAAGGCGCTGGAAGAAAATGCGGTGGCTGCCGGGCAGTTGCCGGACCCGAAGCTGAATGTGGCGCTGGCCAACCTGCCACTGGATTCCTTCTCCTTTACCCAGGAGCCCATGACCCAGTTCAAGCTGGGTGTCAGCCAGATGTTCCCTCCAGGCGATACGCTGGAACTGAAGGCGGAGAAACTGCAAACCCTGGCAGAGGCACAACCGGCCATGCGTGACAATCGCAAGGGCAGGGCCGAGTTGATGGTGGTGCGTCTCTGGCTGGATATCTGGCTGGCTCGCGAAAGCGCGGCCGTGCTGGAAGCCAAGCGGGTGCACTTCCAGCAACTGGCGGATGTGGTGACCTCCACCTATTCCACCACTGCCGGGCGAACCCGTCAGCAGGATGTCATTCGTGCCCAGCTGGAGCTTTCCCGTCTGGATGACCGGCTGGAAATGCTGCGGCAACAGGAAGATGCCGCCCGTGGGCGCTTGTCGGAATGGATCGGCCAGCAGGCCTGGTTGCCGCTACCCAGGCAGCTGCCCGGGCTGAAGCCCCTGCGTGACTACAACCAGGACGAAACGGAGGCCTTGCAGGCACTGTGGCTGCAGCATCCTTCCGTGCTGGCACTGGATCGCCGCATTGAAGCCGCGGATCGGGATGTGGATCTGGCACGCCAGAAATACAAGCCGGGCTGGGGCGTCAATGCCAGTTATGGCTATCGCGGCGAGGATGCATTGGGCCGTGACCGGGCCGACTTTGTTTCGGTGGGTGTTACGGTGGATTTGCCCCTGTTCACCAGGAATCGCCAGGACCGCAAGGTGCAGGCCGCGGTGGCCAGTACCGATGCCCTGGAACAGCAGCGACTGCTGTTGTTGCGCAATTTGCGTTCGGATTGGGAGAAGGCGCGGGAAAACCTGCAGTCTCTCGATGAACGGGTAGCACGCTACCGGAATGAGATTCTGCCCCAGATGGCCGACCAGGCCGAAGCGGCCCTGACCGCCTACACCAATGATGATGGGGATTTTGCCGAAGTCATGCGCGCGCGTATCGCGGAGCTGAATGCCAGCATCGAGCTGCTTCGCCTGCAGGTGGCGCGCCTGAAGAATATTGCACAACTGAATTACACCCTGCTGGCCGCAGCCGGGAAAGGAGAATAATCATGTCAGCGATCAAGACGGTTGCCGTATTGCTTCTGGGCGTGGTGCTGGGTGCCACGGCCATGCGTTTCTGGCCTTCCGATACTTCGGAAGGGGGTGAGTCCGCCTCCGGTGAGCGCAAGCCGCTCTACTGGGTGGCGCCCATGGATCCGAACTACAAGCGGGACAAGCCGGGCAAGTCCCCCATGGGCATGGATCTGATTCCGGTTTACCCTGAAGATCTGGCCGGTGGCAGTGACAGCCCCGGCACGGTGAAGATTTCGCCGGATGTCATCAACAATCTGGGCGTGCGAACCGCGCCGG
>JALWTZ010000343.1 GCA_026993285.1 Lysobacterales bacterium
GGCGTGCCGCGCGGCATGCACGCCATCACCCGTCAGCGACGGCTGTTCGCGTCCGTGCTGGGCCACGAGCTGGGCACCGAGTTCCCCGGTTACGGCCTGGATCCCTCGCGCCAGCCGCAGCCGCTGATGGACGAGCCCTACCTGTTCTTCCTGCAGGGCACCTCCTGGCCTACCAAGGAATGGCCGGACCGCTGCTGGGTGGAACTGATCCGCATCGCCACCGGTGCCGGCTGGCGCGTGGTGCTGGCCGCCACCGGCTTCGAGGCCCGTGCCCGCGCCAGGATGCTCGTCTCGCGCAGCGGCCGCGCCCAGGTACTGCCCGACATGGGGCTTGCCGAACTCGCCCCCTGGCTCGCCGGCGCCAGCGCCCATGTCGGCGTCGATACCGGCCTCAGCCACCTGGCCGCCGCGCTGGGCACGCCGGGCATCACCCTCTATGGCCCCACCGAACCGGGCCTCACCGGCACCATGGGCCATGGTCAGAAACACCTGCAGGTGGACTTCGAGTGCGCCCCCTGCTTCAGTCGCAAGTGCCGCTACCGTGGCCACAGCACAGTCTATCCTCCCTGCTTCGAGACGCTGCCGCCGCAGCGGGTGTGGGAGGCACTGCAACCGATGCTCGAACAGAACCGGCCATGAAGCGCGAACCCGTCAGCGCGGTCGTCATCACCCTGAACGCGGAACGCCTGCTCGACAAGTGTCTGGCCTCCGTCGCCTTCTGCGACGAAATCCTGGTCGTCGATTCGGGCAGCAGCGACCACACCCTGGAGATCGCGGAAAGACATGGTGCGCGCGTCATCCACCAGGACTGGCTGGGCTATGGTCCGCAGAAACAGTTTGCCGTGGAACAGGCCAGCCATGACTGGGTGCTGTGCATCGACGCCGATGAATGGGTATCCGATGAACTGCGCCAATCCATCGAGTCCTTCCTGGCAGACCCGAAGGCCGTGGCCGCACGATTTCCGCGCTGCAACCGATTTCTGGGCCGCTGGCTGCGTCATGGTGAGGGCTACCCCGACTGGAGCCTAAGGCTGTTCGACCGCAGGCGGGGCCGCTGGAGTTCGGATGCCGTGCACGAAAAGGTCGTTACGGAAGGAGCGATTGCCAAGCTGGAAGGCGACCTGATGCACGAATCCCAGGATACCCTGCACGAATATCTGGAAAAGCAGAACCGCTATACCTCTCTCCAGGCCCAGGCCATGTACCGGGAGGGGAAGATGGCAGGACCGGGCAATGTGCTGCTGTCTCCGCTGGTGCGTTTTGTCCGCTTCTATTTCCTGCGTGGCGGCTTCCTTGACGGGATGCCGGGGTTGATGCATGTCCTGATCGGTTGCATGAACAGCTCCATCAAGTACATGAAACTCATGGAAAGAAGCCATGCGTCTGACTAGTATCGTGCCGCACGGAGATGTTCCTGATCGCAGAGGCTTTGCGCCAGCAATCGTTGCCCAGGAGCTGGCGCGCAGAAATCGTATTCTGCAATCCTCGATGATCTGCCTCTCGGAGGAAGATACGCGACTTCATGACTGGTGGGATGGAATGGAGATACGCCGATACCGGGTTGGCCAGATATATCGGCGTCTTTTTACCAAGATTACTCGCATGGACCCATGGCCGCTTGTGTCCCGCCTGGCTCCAATTATTCGCCAGCTCCGTCCGGAAGTTCTACACATTCATCAGCTTGAATTCCCCTTGGATACCCTGTGGCACAAGCTGGGTTATCGATTGCCTGCAGCCGTGCATGTCCATTCCATGCGTACCTATGACCCGTCGCGTGGGGTAGCCGATGTGTATGTTGCAGTATCTGAATACACGCGCAATATCATGTGCACAGAAAGGGGGTTTCCAGAGGACAGGGTCAGAGTAGTACACAATGGTGTGGATATAGACCTGTTTCGACCTCCTTCGAACGGCGAGCAGAAAGAACTGCGCAGCCTTCTGGGGATTCCTGGAGATGCACTGGTTATTGGTTATGTAGGCAGGAGGCAGGAGGCCAAGGGATATCATGATTACCTTGCAATGATGGAACAGATCATTGAAGGCAATGATGCCGTTTTTGGGATCGTAGTCGGGCCAGAGCCAGAAGATGCAAAAAGAGATGCCACTTACTCAGAGTCTAAGGCCATGCTTTCTCGCCTGAGTGATTTACATAGGGTAATCAGTATACCCGCTGTCACACATCATTGCCTTCGATATCTATACAGAATGATGGATGTTGTAGTTTCAGTGAGTCGCGGCGAGCAGTTCCCTGTGATGCTAGTTGAGGCCATGGCCTCCGGATGCTGTGTTGTTACTACACCGGTAGGTGGCGTTCCTGAATTGGTCGAGCATGAAAGGAATGGGGTCCTTGTAGATATCAATGCTGGAATTGACGATCTGGTTTCTACAGTAAACAGCCTGCTTGTCGATTCTGCGCACAAAAGTCTAGGGGTTGTTGCAAGGGGTCATGTAGAAGAAAGGTTTTCCTGGGAGCATCTCTCCATGAAGATGGAATCCATCCTGCTCGAAATATGGAGGAATCGTGAGTCCAAATAGTTCGGTTTCCGAGGCTCTGTCAGTGGTGTTTCTGGTAATGGTCTCGACACTTCAACTGATCCTCCCCATTCCTCATACCATTGCACTAAGGAATGCTCTGCTTCTGGTGTTCGTGGTTGCAGGTCTCAGGGCATTGATCCACCCTAGTGTAATCAGGGGTCTTCTGGTTCCGGTTTTACCCTGGGGTCTGCTCACTGTCTGGCTGATCATGCAAACCTTCATGCTGCAAGGTGGTAGCTCCACGATTTTGCGGGAACTTGCCGGGCAATTCCTGTTGCCTCTTTTGGTCATCGTGGCAGCGGTTGGAGCCGGATTGCGCCTGGTTGTCCAACCACGCCTGGAGTTCGGCCTATTCGTTGTGCTGATACTGCCGCTCGTGCTTCATGTGCTGTATGGCGATATCGTCTTTGCCGGGAATCTGTTTCTGCATGGTGCTGCGGGTCGTGAGCCCGGCCTGACAGAAGGGCCAGATAAGTTCAGTTATCTGGTGGTGACGGGCATCGTGCTTCTTTTGGGCTGGAAGTATCAGCAGGTCAATCTCCCGGATGCTTCACGGTGGATGCATGTCACATGGTGGATTTGCCTCCTTGTGTTCATGGTCGGGATCCTGGCAGCTGGCATGCGCCTCGGGTTCGTCTCGCTGATGATCGTTCTGCTCACGTTCGGCATCCTGTTGTTGTTCTATGCACCTAGCTGGAGTCTGAAACGAAAGCTCATCGTTGCGGCTTCATTCATGCTCGTGGGCACATTGTTCATGGGCTGGAGTTTGTACAAGGACAGCCGTTGGTCAACGCTCCGGGATACGATTTCAGTTGTTTCCAGTACGCATGACAGCAACCATTACTGGCTCGACCAGAAAGGCGAGCCGCCGCGTCTTCCTTCCGGAGAGTCGGTGGGATTGTCCAACTACTACCGGCTCTCCTGGTGGTATGAGGCCCTTGGCATGATTCGTCAGTGGCCTCTGGGGATTGGTTATTCGAGGAATGCATTCGGACATGGACTGAAGATGAAGTACGGGACCGGGAAGGGGCACAGTCATTCCGGCTGGCTCGATTTGGCGCTTGGCGGTGGGTTGCCGGTGCTTGTTCTGTGGGTGCTTGGGCTGGTGGTGCTGTTCTTCTGGGCATGGCGGCACCTGCATCTGGCACCGCTGCCGTCCGTTGCCCTGATGCTGCTGGTACTGGACTTCGGCTTCCGCTCGATGTTC
>JALWTZ010000344.1 GCA_026993285.1 Lysobacterales bacterium
GTGTATCCGGCCAGCGCCTGTTGCAGACGCTGCAGGAGCTGGTTGCGGATGCTCGGTGCCAGATCTTGCCGGGCCATGTGTTCCTGCCAGCCCTGTACGAGCCGCTCTTCCGTATGGCCCAGTGCGGTCAGTACGCTGGCCAGGGAATCGCCGGGCTGGATCTGCTGCAGACGGATATGCTTGTCCTGCAGGTATACATCCACGGCGTGGGGCAGGCCGAAGAGGTTGTGGTTGTCCCCCAGTACTTCCTGGTAGGCACCGACCAGGAAGATGCCGAAGAGCCGCTGCGGGTTGTGTCCGCTCGCCGGAATGGGCAGGGTGCTTTCCACGCCGGTATTGAGTGGAAAGGCATCCAGCCGCCCATCGGAATCACAGGTGAGATCTTCCACCATGACCTGGTGGGCCGGCGGGTGATGCAGGCCTGCCAGTGGTACCACCGGGAACAGTTGCTCGATGGCCCAGCTGTCCGGCGCGGAGCGGAAAACGGAAAAGTTGAGAAACAACTTGCCGGCCAGGCGTTCGCGCAGCTCGTCCAGCACGGGTTGATGGCGGCGGTTGGCCGGGTTCAGGCTTTGCAGCAGGGCCAGGCCCAGGGCACGGTGGCTGTTTTCTGTTTGTGCCCATTGTTCCAGGGAAAGCGTACCGTGAAGAAAGGCATCGTGGGCCTCTTCCAGCAGGGCTTCCGCTTCATAGTAAAGCTCTTCTGCCGGGCGCTGGCCCAGTTGTTGATGCAGGGCTTCCATGCCGGTTTCCTGCGGTTGCTCCCGTGCTTCCACGGTATGCAGGCTGTGGGCTTCGGTCACCAGCAGCGCATGGTGGGCAGTCAGCGCACGGCCGGATTCCGACCAGATGGCCGGCAGGGGCTGGCGGGCTGCCTCGCAGCTTTGCTGCAAGACATGCACGATGGTTTGCGCATACTGCTCAAAACCGTAGTTCATCGAGCAGGCACTGCGTGTATGGGCGCCTTCATAGTCCACCCCCAGGCCACCGCCCACATCCAGCGTATTCAGCGGAATGCCCGCCTGCCGACCAGCCACATAGAAACGGGCCGCTTCCTGCACGCCGCGCTGGATATCGCGCAGATTGGAAATCTGGCTGCCCATGTGAAAATGCAGCACCTGCAGCCTGTCAAGATGACCGGCCTCGCGGATGGCCTGGCTCAATTCCAGCACGGCAGCAGCGCTCAGGCCGAACTTGGCCTTGGCCCCGCCGGTATTCTGCCATTTGCCGTAACCGATGGATCGCAGGCGCAGGCGCAGACCGAGCGTTGGTAGATGTTGCTGACCTTCGAATACCTGACGGATGGTTGGCCATTCGCTGGCCTGTTCAATCACGATCACCGGTTGCAGGCCCATCTGCGCGGCCATACAAGCCAGTTCGATGTATTCCGCATCCTTGTAGCCGTTGCAGATGATCGGGCTGCCGGCCCGGGCCAGAGCCATGACGGCCAGCAACTCGGCCTTGGAGCCGGCTTCCAGACCGTTGCGGCCCCGGCCTGCCTGGCTCAGGGCATGAACCACGGAGTGCTGCTGGTTCACCTTGATGGGGTAGATGACACGGTACTCGCCCTGCAGCCCCTGTTCATTCAAACTGCGCTGGAAGGCTTGCTCCAGGGCCTGGGCACGCTGGGACAGGATCTGGGGGAAGCGCAGCAGCAACGGGGTGGCCAGCCCCTGCTGGCGGCAGTGATCGACGATGTCTTCCAGGGCACAAGCCGGCTGGTCCGGCAGACAGATCTGCATCCGGCCCTGCTCGTCCACGGCAAAATGGCCGTCCGACCAGTGTGCCACACCCAGCAGGCTGGAGAGTGTGGCGGGGTCTTCGGCTGGCGCACGGCATTCCGTTGGGGTATTCATGTGCGCATTGTACACCCGAGAGGGCAGCCTGCAGGCGCTGGCGGGTTGAGTGGCATGCAGGCGGGAATCAGGGATGGTACCAGAGGCCGGACTCGAACCGGCACGCCCGCGAGGGCAATGGATTTTGAATCCATCGTGTCTACCAATTTCACCACTCTGGCACCGTGGCCGCGTAGGATACTATCAAGGCGATTGTGGGTAAAGCCCGCTGGGAGGGAGAGGCGCTACTCCCGCAGTACGGTTGTTCCGGGCCGCGCACTGCAGGACAATGGGCATCATCAGCAAAACCGGAGAGAACAACCATGGTTCGAGTGAAGGCACGCTGGAATGTAAAAAACCGCAAGCAGACACCGGAAGACATGGGTGGGGTACTGGCGGTCAATGCCTGGAAAGTGGCCGGCGAGGTGGTGTTGCACCTGGAGAATGAGGATTTTCAAATCGACACCCATCAGCAGCGGTTGGATGTGATGGAAGAAATCATGATTTTTCTCGTGCACCTGGCTGATCGCATGGTCTACGGCAAACTGGATGATGAACGGCGCGCGGCGGTGATTCGTGCCATGGCCATCCGCACCGCCGAGTTGTTCCAGGAAAACCGTGAAGAACTGTACGGGCCGGGTGAGTACAAGGGGCCGTTCATCGAAAAGCTGAACCAGCGGGTGCAGGAATACGCCGAATATCCGGCCGATGAGGATGGGCCGGGATTTGCGATGACCCGTTGTTTTGGCAGCCATGTGGCGGCACGGGTGGGTGAGCGCCACCGCAAGTGGATGGGCGACCAGATGATCGACATCGAGGTGCCCGACATGATGCCCGCATTCCGCCGGGCGGTGAAGATGATGCTGGACCGGGAATAAGCCGACGCCTGCCCGTCACCATGAAAAAAGCCGGCAACGACCGGCTTTTTTCATGCCCTGCAGCAGCATGGCCCGAATGGCCGTGATTCGGCAAGACGGGCAGGGTTCGGCACACCCGATAGCGGGGTGCCGATGAACCTGTGCAGGCTTATTTCTTGATCCAGGCGCTGTAGTTGTCCGGATTCTTGGCCTTGCCGTCTTCGTAACCGGCAGAGTAGGCTTCAGTGACGCGTTGTTCTTCGCGTTCGGGGTTCAGCCAGTAACCGCACTGCCATCCAATGATGTAGTCAGGGTCCACACCGGCTTTTTCCATTTTGTCGACAGCTTCATAGTAAGGGTTGGACATAACGAGCTCCTGTCAGGGATTTTGGGTTGTTGATCAGTTCAGTACAGCCTGAAAATGTTTCAGTGCCTTGCCGGAATCCAGCACTTGCCGGATGGTGCGGGCACCTGCTTCCAGGCTGTCCACTTCGTTCAGATGTTTCAGCACGATGGCACCGGTGAAGGCCAGGCACTCCCGCGCCAGGCAATCCTTGCCAGCCAGTGCGTCCAGCCCGCTTTGGGCAGCGGCACGGGCGAAGGCCTGCAAGTCCACGCTGGCGGCCAGCCGGTCACCTGCGGCATGCTCGGCAGTCGGCAGGTCTTCCGGTACCGGTACGGCCCGGGACGCGGCTTCGATGTTCACCTGTTCCGGGCTGATTTCCACGGCATGCTCCGGGCCCTGGTCGTGAAACTCGAAGTAACGACTGGGCTGGCGGAGAGAAGGTTGCACACCGCCTTCCACGCCGCGAATCACCACGGCACCATCGTAGCCCACCTGCCGGGCCAGCTGGCAATATACCGGAGGATATGCAACATGCACGTAACCGGTAACCAGATGGTTGCGGCCGGTGGACTGCAGCGGCCGGCTGAGCACCTCGATGGTGGTAATCAGATTCCGCTTGACGATACGGTTGCGCAAGTCGATCAGCCCGTTGAGACT
This sequence comes from Lysobacterales bacterium, assembly GCA_026993285.1. Lineage (GTDB taxonomy): Bacteria > Pseudomonadota > Gammaproteobacteria > Xanthomonadales > S139-57 > S139-57. Next base: position 3,696 of record JALWTZ010000344.1, read on the forward strand.
GGGGCAGAATTGCTTCTGGTCCACATAGG
>JALWTZ010000345.1 GCA_026993285.1 Lysobacterales bacterium
CCAGGCCGTGGTGGAAGGGGCCGGTGGCCAGGTGGTGGACTGGCAGGGGCGTCCCTTGCGGTACAATACCCGGCCATCGTTGCTCAACCCCGAATTTCTGGTTTGTGCCGGCGATGTGCATCGTTGGATGAATTGTTATGTTGAAGAGGAAACATCATGAGTGATCTCACCGCCATCATGGAAACAGACAAGGGCACCATCCGCCTGCGCCTGTTCCCGGAGCAGGCCCCGGTAACCGTGGCCAGTTTTGTCAACCTGGCCCGTCGCGGCTATTACGACGGCCTCAATTTTCACCGGGTGATTCCGGATTTCATGATTCAGGGCGGTTGCCCGGACGGTTCCGGCATGGGTGGCCCCGGCTATCGTTTCGAGGACGAATGCACACCGGCACTGAAGCATGATGCCCCCGGCAAGCTGTCCATGGCCAACGCAGGGCCTGGCACCAACGGCTCCCAGTTCTTCATCACCCATGTGCCCACGCCCTGGCTGGATGGCAAGCACACCGTCTTTGGCGAGGTGCTGTCCGCCGAGGATCAGGCCGTGGTGGATGCCATCGCCCAGGGTGACCGCATCCGCAAGGTCACCATCGAAGGCGATGCCGATGCCCTGCTCGAGGCCCAGGCCGAGCGGGTGGCGGAGTGGAACCGCACGCTGGACGCGCGGGGTTGATCATGAGCGAACGCAAATCCTTTCTGGACAAGGAAGACCTGCTGGCCTCGGCCCGGGGTGAAATGCACGGGCCGGGCAATGCCCGCCTGCCCGCCCCGCCCATGCTGATGATGGACCGCATCACCCATATCTCCGAAGAAGGCGGAGCCTATGGCAAGGGCCTGATGACCGCCGAACTGGACATCACGCCCGACCTGTGGTTTTTCGACTGCCACTTCATCGACGATCCGGTCATGCCTGGCTGCCTGGGGCTGGATGCCATGTGGCAGCTGGTGGGCTTCTTTCTGGTCTGGAGCGGCCACCCCGGCAAGGGGCGCGCTCTGGGTGTCAACGAGGTGAAGTTCACCGGCCAGGTGTTGCCCACGGCCCAAAAGGTGACCTATACCATCGACATGAAGCGGGTGATGGCTCGCGACCTGGTGCTGGGTATCGGTGATGGCCGGGTGGAAGTGGACGGACGGGAAATCTATGTGGCCAAGGGCCTGCGGGTGGGCCTGTTCAAATCCACGGACGATTTCTGAGACGGCCGTCAGCCTGGCGGCTTATTCCGGCAGGCTGTCCTGATCGCAGCAGATCTGGCCATCCACAACCTTGACTGGCAGCGGCACCAGGGCACTGCCCTGGCAAACGCCCTTGACGCATTCGCCGTGTTTCAGTTCAAAGGCCGCGCCGTGTGCCGGGCAGATCAGCAGGCCGTCATCGGAAATCAGCAGCCGGCCCGGCGCCCAGTTCAGCGGCCGGCCCTGATGCGGGCAGACATTGCGCCAGGCGCGCACCTGCTCGCCCTCCCGGTGCAGAATCAGTGAGTGGTGGTGTTCGCCCCGCTGGTGGGCAAGCTCGATGGTGTCGCCATCGGCCAGCTCATCCAGCGCCATCAGTACCTGCTGATCCATGTTTGTCTTCCGCGAAAAAGCCGTCAATTATCCTTGGCTTTCGGGGCTTCATCAAGTGCCGGCCGCCTTTGGCGCTGGAACTGCCGATGTCTTTCGCAGTCCCAGTATGCAATCAACGAGGTAAAGCGCATGCGTCACAATTCTTACTTGCCAGGCCCCGGGCCCGGTCCGCTGCAAACGGTACTGGCCGCCGTGGCCGGTGCCCTGGTGCTGGCCGCCGGCTTCTTTTTCGGTTTTTTCATCCTGGTGACCCTGCTGGGCCTGATGGTGCTGGGGGCCATAGCCTTCCGCCTGCGTCTCTGGTGGCTGAAGAGAAGGATGGAGCGCGAGCTGAATGCCTGGTGCGAGCCACCTGCCCGCGATGGTGAACGAATCATCGAAGGGGAAGTGGTGCGGAAACCCGCGCATGAGCGCCGGGATGACCCCTCGGGCTCCTGAGTACCCGGTTGCCTGTACAGCCGGACCGTGACAGTCTGCCGTGTCGGGTGCATAATCAGCCTTGCAGGCATGTGCCTGTTTGATTCCGGGGGAGCATGATGACGACAACCGTTCGGCAGTTGCTGGATAAAAAGGGTCGCGACGTATATACCGTGCGACCGGACCAGTCCGTTTTCGAGGCCCTGGCGCTGATGGCGGACAAGAACATCGGCGCGGTGCTGGTGACGGACGAACAGGGGGCGCCAGCGGGCATTTTTTCTGAAAGGGATTATGCGCGCAAGGTGATTCTCCTGAACAAGACCTCGCGTGAAACACCGGTCAGTGAGGTCATGACCGCCAAGCTGATCTCGGCTTCACCCGACCAGACCGTGCGCCAGTGCATGCAGCTGGCCAGTGAAAAGCATATTCGCCATCTGCCGGTGATCAATGGTGAAGGCGGGCTGGAGGGGATGCTGTCCATTGGTGATCTGGTCAAGGCCGTGCTGGATGAGCAGGCTTCCACCATCGAACAGCTGGAAAATTACATTGCCAGCGGTTGAGCCCATGGCCGCTTGCAGGTACAAAAAAACCGGGCAGACAGGCCCGGTTTTTTTGTACACGCAGTATGGGCGATCAGCCCATGGCGCGGATTTGTGCGTTCAGCCGGGACTTGTGGCGAGCGGCCTTATTCTTGTGGATGATGCCCTTGGTGACCATCTTGTCCAGCACGGGAACTGCCTTGGTGTAGGCGGTTTGTGCGCCTTCCTTGTCACCGGCAGCAATGGCCTTGACCACGTTCTTGATGTGAGTACGCATCATGGAACGCTTGGAAGCATTCTGAATACGACGTTTTTCGGCTTGACGCGCGCGTTTGCGAGCTGACACGATGTTGGCCAATTTCTACTCCAGAGTCTGTATGTTCACAAAAGAAAGCCACGCATTATCTGCATTTGTTCCGGGCTTGTCAATGCTTGTTGCAAGCAAGGGGTACCCGTCGTGCTGAAGCTGGCCCGTTCCGTGGGGCTGGTCAGTGCCATGACCCTGCTCTCGCGCCTGTTGGGCTTTGTGCGTGACATGGTGATCGCCGTATTCTTCGGCGCTTCCGGCCATACCGATGCCTTTCTGGCGGCTTTCAAGATTCCCAACTACTTTCGCCGTCTCTTTGCCGAGGGCTCCTTTGCCCTGGCCTTTGTGCCGGTGCTTTCCCGCATTCGCGAACAGGGCGATGAAAGGGCGCTCAAATCATTCATTGATCACATGGCCACGGCGCTATTGGGGGCCTTGCTGGTGGTGACCGCGCTGGGCGTGCTGGGCGCGCCCTGGCTGTTGCGGGTGTTCACCCCCGGTTTTGTGGATGAACCGGAAAAATTCGCCCTTGCCGTGGACATGACCCGTATCACTTTCCCTTACCTGATGTGGGTGTCCCTGGCCGGGCTGGCCGGGGGCATTCTGAATACCTGGGACCGTTTTGCCCTGCCGGCGCTTTCCCCGGTGCTGTTGAATCTCTCCCTGATTCTGGCTGCAGTGGGCTTGCGCCAGTGGCTGGCGGTGCCCATCGAGGCACTGGCCTGGGGCGTGTTTGCCGGTGGCCTGTTGCAGATGTTGCTGGTGTTCCCACCCTTGCGCCAGCTGGGGCTTTTCCCGCGTATCCGCATTGGTCCGCACCCCGGTGTGCGCCGGGTGTTGAAGCTGATGGT
>JALWTZ010000346.1 GCA_026993285.1 Lysobacterales bacterium
ACCACATCCAGCATGGGGGTGATATCGATGTTGGACTCCTCTTCCTGCATGGATGACTTGCCTAAAAATTGACGCATTTTTTCTTCTCCCGCTTGTCAAGCGTAGTCTTCGTCACTGGTCAGCAGATGTTCTGCCAGCAGTGCTCGTTCGTTCTGAGCCTTTTTCTGCAGGTAGGCGCTCATGGCCACCCCGGACAGCGCCGCCACCATGCCAGCCATGGTGGGTACCGTGGCCATGGATACGCCCGCAGCCATGGAACGGGGATTGCTGGAACCCACCAGTGCCATCACCTCGAACACCTTGACCATGCCGGTCACCGTACCCAGCAATCCCAAAAGCGGAGCCAGTGCCACGCAGGTCTGGATCAGGGCCATGTTCTTTTCCAGCCCCTGGGTCACCACGGAAATGATCCGCTCGCGGATCTGGTGTGCAGACCAGGATTCATGATCCTTGCGGTTTTTCCATAGCTCCAGTGCCCGCCGCACGGCACGGCGATGATTGAATTGCAGATAAAACAACCGCTCGAAAATCAGCGACCACATGACCAGGGTCAACAGGGCGATGGCCAGCAGCACATCGCCCCCCAGCTCAAGAAAGTCCCGGATGGATTCCAGCGCAGGTATGTAGTAATACAGCTGTTCCATCATCGGAACCTCAGCAACCCTTGCCGGCTTGCTTTTCTGCCTGCTCGGCCACCATGCCCACGGCCTGCTCTTCCAGAATCTGGCTGAGCACCTTGGCGCGGCTGGTCATCAGGGTGTGCAGGAAGACCGTGGGAATAGCCACCACCAGACCTTCCACGGTGGTCATCAGGGCCTGGGAGATACCACCGGCCATCATCTGCGGATCACCGGTACCGAACAGGGTAATCTGCTGGAAGGTAATGATCATGCCGGTCACTGTACCCAGCAGACCCATCAGCGGAGCGATAACCGCGATGATCTTCATGAACATCAGGCCGGACTGGAACTTGGGCACTTCCTTCATCACGGCTTCACCCAGCCGCAATTCCAGGGCTTCCACATTGTCTTCCTTGTTCTCGGCGTAGACCTTGAGCACACGACCCAGCGGGTTGTTCCCCGGCTGATCCGGCCGCTTGACCTGGGCACGAATCTTGGCGCCGACGATAGTCAGCCAGATCAAACGATAGATGGCAAAGAGCAATGCGATTGCACCCAATGCCAGCACTATGTAACCGACAATGCCACCCTGATCCAGACGTTCCTCCAGGCTGGGGGCCTTCACCAGCAGGGACAGCAACTGGCCACGAGAAGGATCCAGACCAAAAGCCGTATAGCCCGATTTCAGGTTTTCCAGTTTCTCCACCTTTTCCAGATAGCGGCCCTGCGGCTGACGAGCCAGTTCGGACAGACGGCCGGTATCGGGGTTGTAGTTGAGATACTTGCCACCGGAAATGGCGTTGAACACGCCCACGCGCACCACGGGGCGCTGCACATCCTCTCCACTGGCGGTAATGATGTTGGTATTGAAACGCACCACCTTGCCGGATTCGGTCATCTCCCGCTGCAATTCAAACCACAGCTTCTCGATTTCCTCGATGGAAGCCAGCTTGTCGGACTCGCCCATTTTCTTGGCCAGGGCATCCAGGAACTGGATACGTTCCGGGAACTGCACATTGGTCATGGAGGCCTTGAAATCACCACTGGCCTGGCCGGCGGCCTGCTGCAGCACGCCGAACAGCTCCTTCAGCGAACCCAGGCGATCCTTCAGGGTTTTCTGCAGTTGGATAATTTCCTGTTCGTTTTTGTCGAACTGGGTCTCACGCTGCTTGCTGATACCTTCCTGGCGGGCGCGTTCGGCTTTCATTTCCTTCAGCTTGCGAGCCTGATTGGCCTTGTCCTTGCGGAAATCGGCAATCCGCTTGGCGTTGGTCCTGGCATCTTTCTGCCGACCGGTTTCCACCTGCTTGAGCAGGTCGTCCAGGTCCACGGCCTTCACAGCCAGCGCGGGGCCGGCAACGAACAGGGTCAGGGTCAGCGCCGCAACAATGCTTTGAATGCTTTTCATTATTTTGCGCTCCTCGGTGCGGATACGGGAAGAACAATCAGGTCAGGTGCCGTCTGCTTGGAAGCGATCTCCAGACCCTTGCGGATGGCTTTCTTGAATTCCGCCGGCGGCAGTTCCACCCACTTGCGGTGTTCCTGATCCCAGGCGCCGGTCAGATCCCCGCTGCCAGTCTGATAGGCCAGCACCACACGACCCACACGCAAGAATTCCACTTCTACTGTCTTGCCGTTGTTGGTAATGGAACCTTTGTAGGTTTCCAACGTGCGCCCATAGTCGTTTTCGATCTGGTAGGCTTCGATCACCCGGCGGAATTTCTCCGCGTTGGTGACAGCAGCCCGCTCCAGAATCTCCCGCAAACGCTTGACCCGCTTGGTCCGTTCTTCCATCAGGAAGGGCACATCCAGGGCGATGAAGTCTTCCAGAGCATCCACCATGCGAATCATCAGCGGAACGATCTGCCGTTCAATCACCGATACATTGCGAATGGACTCCTTGAGGTTGTCCATTTCCTTCATCTGGTTGTTCAACTGCTTTTGCAACAGCTGGTTGTACACCTTGAGGCCTTCAACAACCTTCAGCTCGGTCTTGTAATCAGAAAGCAGATCCCCCGCCTGATCATCGATTTTCTCGATTTTCTTCTGCGCCTTCTGACCTGCTTCGATGCGGGCCTTCTCCCTGGCGGTCAGTTGATCGACCTTGCTTTGCGACCAGGCCGTGGTGGCCAGGCCCAGACAGAGCAGTAACACAATATGCTTCATCGTTTCATCACCTGTTGGACTCGATTTATTCGTTTTTCCCGGAAGCGCCGGAACACGCACATCGAACAAACTGCGCTCCCCTAAAAACCTGCATGCAGAAAACCCGGTCACCACCTGACTAGAGGGAGCGACTGGCCTGATGCATTGAGAAGATCTCAGAGCGTGAATCTTGCTCGCAGCAGTTGCTCTGAGAGACCATTAGACCACAGTGATTTCATTTTGCAACGGTCAATTAGAAATTCTTGCATCAGAACTTATGCAATTTTTTCTTATGCGAAGGATTCGCAGCCAAACGGGCGGGTATGGAAGCGAATGAGAGCCTATCGACCGCGAAACCACCAGAGCATCAAAATCAAGGCCAGTGCCTCCAGCAGGGCCAGACTTTGCCAAAAAGCCACCGGATTGCGCTCCAGCAAAGGTTTCTGTGTTTGTTCCGTCAATTTGGGATTGGGCTTTTCCAGATCATGGATAAAGGCAGACAACAGGCTGTGGCGCTGTTCCGGCCGCAGGCTGAGTGCCTTTTTCAGGGCACCATCCACCCAGGCTGGCACAGTGGGGTTCCAGGTATGGGCGGGGGTATAGCTGGATTTCAGATAATCCTTGTGCGATTGGATTTCTCCGTAGGGCAGATGGCCGGTCAGCATTTCATAGACGATGACCGCCAGGGAGAAAATGTCCGAGCGGTTGCTGCCCGGTTCACCCAGGTGGTATTCCGGGGCGGCGTAGTTCAGCGTACCCAGCAAGGCATCTTCCTCGATGGGGCGGGCCATTTCCGCCAGGCCGGCGATCTTGGTGGAGCCAAAATCGATCACCTTGACCACACCTTCCCGGTCGATCATCACGTTTTCCGGCTTGAGGTCCTGGTGAATCATCTCCAGCCGGTGGAAGGCCCGCAGGCCGTGGGCGATCTGGCGGGCGATGTCCCGCACTTCTGCCAGTGAGGGCTGCGGGTGATCGTGCATCCACTGGCGCAGGGTCTGCCCTTCCACATATTCAGTCACATAATACAGAAACTGGCGGCTGCGCTCGCGGGAGCAGATACGCAACACATTGGGGCTTTCGATACGCCGCCCCACCCATTCCTCGTGCAGAAAGCGGTCGATATAGGCCGGATCATCCTGAAAATTCAGCGAGGGGGTCTTGAGCACCACCTTGCGCCCGCCATCCCGGGTATCCTCGGCCAGATACACCTGGGTACGCTTGCTGGCATGCAACTCGCGCAGGATGCGATAGCCATCCAGCACCATGCCGGGCTCCAGTGGCGGCGGAAAGGGTTTCTGCGTCAGCCGGCGGAAGAATTCTTCCTCATTGGCCCCCGGCAGGCTTTCGATGTGCAGAATCAGGGCAGTGAGATTGTCCCGGCTGCCGGCTGCCAGCGCGGCATCCACCAGTTCGCAGGCCAGCGCATCCAGATCACCGGCCCTGGACAGGGTTTGTTCCAGCCGTTCCGCCTCCAGCGCGTCATGCACGCCGTCGGTGGTCAGCAGCAAGCGGTCACCCGGCTCCAGCAGCACGGTCTTGTAGTCGATTTCGGCATGGGTGTCGATGCCCAGGGCACGGCTGAGATAGTCCCGTTCATTATTCAGCCAGATGCGATGGTCCTGGGTCAGCTGTTCCAGCTTGCCCTGCCGCCATAGGTAAATGCGCGAATCGCCGATGTGCAGCAAATGGGCGGTGTTGGACTTGATCACCACCGCCGAGAAGGTGGTCACCATGCCCTTGGCGGATTCCAGTTTTTTCTGCCCCTGGGAATAGAGCCAGCTGTTGAGCGCGCTCATCACCTTGGTGGCCGAGGTTTTCACCGTCCAGGAATCCGGCGTGGTGAAATAATCGTCGAGAAAGGTCTGTACGCTGAGGGCGCTGGCATCCTTGCCCGCCTCGCAGGCACTCATCCCGTCACAGACCACGGCGGCCACACCCTTGGTGAGCAGCAACTCCCCTTCCGGCACCCGCAGGCCCAGGGAATCTTCATTCTCCGGCTTTTTCCCGGCCCGGCTGCACTGGCCCGCTTCCAGCATCAGCCCCTGTTGTTCGATGGGTTCGGTCATGATCGCCCCGCTCGACACGTCCACAGAGCCGGAAAACCCGGCACGCTAGCTGACATCGATCATCTGCACCGTACCATCCTCCAACACCTCGGCCATCTGCCCGGAAGGTTCATCCATGAACAGGGCAATGAACAACAACACCAGCAAACCCACGGCGGCAATCAGCAGGAAGAAATGGCTGGCATCCAGGAAAGAGTAGGCGGTGAGAAACAGCACCGCGCCCACATTGCCATAAGCCCCCACCATGCCGGCAACCTGGCCGGTCAGCCGCCGTTTCACCAAGGGTACCATGGCAAACACCGCGCCTTCGCCGGCCTGGACAAAAAAGGAGCAGAACATGGTGGCCAGCACCACCAGCAACAGGGGCCAGCCGGCATCCACCTGGCTCATCAGCAAATAGCCGGCCATCAACCCGCCCAAGAGCAGCATCAGTGTTTTCTTGCGGCCAAAACGGTCACTGAACAGGCCGCCACCGGGGCGTGCCACCAGGTTCATGAAGGCAAAGGCAGCCGCCAGCATGCCGGCCATCACCTGCGACAGGCCAAAGGTATCCATGTAGAAACCCGGCAGCATGGAAACCACGGCCAGTTCCGAGCCAAAGGTCACCATGTAGGCCAGATCCAGCACCGCCACCTGCTTGAAGGCGTAGCGGTGAATTTCCGGCACCGGTGCCTGGAACACATGCGCATTGATGCGCCACATGTGCCAGAACTGCCAGGCATACATGCCCGCCAGTATGGCCCAGGCCAGCCACACCGCCAGCTGGCTGAACAGGCCCAGATTGCCCGGACCCAGCTTCCAGGCCAGCAGGCCCAAGGCCAGGTACAGTGGAATGTTCATCAGCGCGTACAACCAGAAATCCCCGGGGGAAGTCACCTCCATGGCCCCGGATTTCTTCGGCTTGAAATAGGTGGAACCCTTGGGGGTGTTACGCACATTGAAGTAGTAGACCCAGGCATAGCCCAAAGCCAGCACGCCGGTGACCATCATGGCGTAACGCCAGCCTTCATCTCCCCCGAACCCGGCGGCCAGTGCCGGCAGGCTGAAGGCCGCGGCCGCGGAACCAAAATTGCCCCAGCCGCCGTAGATGCCCTCGGCCAGCCCCACCTGCCGGGCCGGGAACCATTCGCCGATCATGCGAATGCCAATGACGAAACCGGCGCCCACAAAGCCCATGAGAAAACGGATGATGGCCATGGCGCCGAAGCTGTCCACGGAGGCAAAGGCAAAACAGAGCAGGCCGCCAATGGTCAACAGGATGGCAAACACCATGCGCGGGCCGAAATGGTCCACCAGCATGCCCACGATGATGCGCGCGGGTATGGTCAGGGCCACATTGAGAATCAGCAGGGTTTTCCACTGCTGCTCGCTCAGGCTGAAGGCCTCCACCAGCGAATGCTTGAAGGGAGCCATGTTGAACCACAGCACAAAGGAAAGAAAAAAGGCAAACCAGGTCAGGTGCAGAATGCGTATGGGCGGGGAACCCAGATTCAGCAGGCGCAGGGGTACATCAGACATGGCGGATCTCCAACTGGTCACTGCCGTGATTGCATGCAGAGATCATGCCAGCCAGGAAAAGCAGGACTTTAGCCACCGCTTTCCATTATCTTCCCCTCAACTTGCTGACCTTGGCCCCAACTCAGGCCACCTGCCTGAAGCATTTCATGACAAAACAACACCCGCACGCACCAATTCGGTGCGTGCGGACTGCAAGATCAGGGGCAAGTATTGCTAAAGAAGCCTTGCGCACTCTGGATTTCCGCCGTATTGGCCACACAAGTCAGGTTAAAACCACCGGAATTGGCGATCACATTGGCAGATGAGCCGCCATTCGAGGGCACCAGGCTGCTGTGGCGCAGCAACAACGGTTGTTGAGTACCGGTCGTACTCCCCAGGTCCAGAATGCGCGCCGTTCCGGCTACATCCTCACTGCTCAACTGGCTATGGGAAATCACCGACGGGAATGTTGGAAAGACATTGGCATTGGCCAGTTGAACCGCTGATGTGGTCGCCATGATGTTGCTGTACTGGATCAGAATATCTGCACGGTTCAGCTTGATGCCTGCTTGGCCCGCGTAAACAAAGGCATGCTCAAAAAACAACAATATGGCATTACTGCTGGCGGGCTGGTAGATGGCATGTACAAACGGCGCATTGAAGTCATCATGACTACTCTCGAAACTTACGCCATTTCCATCTACACGCACCAGCGCACTGTTACCTGGGTTATCGCTGTAGAGCTGACTGTCATAACGCATATTACGGGATTCCACATCCCATTCCGCCACATCCAGCGCATAGCCTTCCACAGGGTTTGTACCCCCATTGGCGTCCAGATTAAGGAAAGCATCTTCCAGATGCATGGTGCTTCCGCCCTGTGGTGTTTGCGGCATGGCCCGCAGCACGGCAAAGCCGGTATAGGTTGGCGTGCCAGAGACATTCATGTCCAGTCTGGCTCGGTACAAATTGGCCGTGCCGTCCACATCCACCAGATAGTTTGAACCAGCCGGGCCATACCAATCGATCCGCAGATCCTGCAAGGTCAGATCGACGGTGGAAGAAATCACCGTGGTCATGCTGGTAGGGCTGGTGCTGCTGCCGGCTGTGATCCGGGTAGCACCCAGGCCCGCACCCTGGATGATGACTTCGGTATTACCACCGATGCTCAGGGTGACATCCGGCAAGGTGAAATTGCCCGCACCCATGTGAATCATGCAGGGTTTGGTGCTATCCGTACACCAGTTGGCCATGTCCGCTACCGCGTTGTGCAGGCTGGTGTACTGTCCCGGCGCACCGTCCACGGTAACCGTGGCCACATTGGTGGTGGTGTAGGGGCCATGAACTGCCGCACAGCTGACCGTACCATCCGCATTGACTGCTGTCATGGCCGTATTGGCCGCGCAGCTACCGCTGACCCGCAACTGTACCTGGGTATTGTCTACCTTGGCGGCAGTCACCACGCCATCCGGAATGTTGAAAGCCATCTCGGCGTACTGGCTTTGTGGCGCAAGCTGCACTTGTGTGCGCCCGCTGAGAGTGGTCAGCGCACCGCCGGCAGGGCCGGCGGCAATTTCCAGCCAGACCGGGCCGGCACCGAACACATCACCGGCATCCACCACCAGGGCAAATTCGCCCTGCTCCACATTGACCCCCGGAATCAACTGGGAGCCCAGCAGGTTACCGCCGGTTTCAGCATCGTAGACATAGACAAAAAAATCGTAGCTGCCATTGGCAAACTGGCCAGACAGCTCCAGCTTGCCCTGAAAACTGAACCGGGTATCCGGCACCTGTGCCAGCGCGGTTTGGATGCCCGCCACCAAAAGCAGCAGGAAAAACCAGGATTTGTTCATTGCTATTCTCCTTCTTTTCATTTCAAGTCAGTACCGGACAACGCCATGGAATATGCGCCCTATTCCAAACTGTTACGAAAAACCAGGTCCGGATCGGCATCAGGCCCCCAGTAACCGGTTTGCAGGCGGTATTCGCCGCCCTTGAGGGTTTTGGGGTCGGCATTGGCCTGCCCCACGGTAAACCGCAGGCGCATGCTGTTGTCGCTGCTACTGAGCGTGCCGCCACCATTGGCCACCACCACGCGGGTCAGGCGATCCTGGGCATGGGCCACTGTCAGCAACAACCCCAGTGTCAGACAGCAGAAAATTTTTCGAATCATCACGGCTCCTGATCGGTTCGAGAACAGGACCACCATACCGGATGATTGGGAGATAAAGGGAAAGGAAAAGATGATGAAAATATTTTCTTTAATAAAATCAATGCGCTAAAAAGCAGCCAGAACTACCAGAGTAGGACAAGAAGTTCTGAATCAGAGCAGGTTGGTTTCAAAAAAGGCCTGTTCACAGGCTGTACACTGAAAGCCCTGGGCACGGGCACGCAAGCGCCATTTGCGTGAAAGTGCCGGATCTCCGGCCAGATCGGCCAGTACGGCCATCAGCAGCATCTGCTCGCCATCCAGTACCGGCCACTGCTGATCCACCAGCTGCAATTGCCGCAAGCGGGACTGTGCCAGCGCTGGATCCTGTTGAACCACCGCTGCCAATATGTCGGCAAACATACCCAGGCGGTCGTGGGCATCCATACCCTGCAATTGCACCAGTGTTTGCTGTAATTCTTCACCCAAACCCAACTGCCATTGGGCCCAGGCCTTGAGCAATAGTATATGGCTGGATTGCTGATAGGGACTGTGAGCCAGCAGCCCCTCCCAGTCCTGAAGCCAGAAAAAGACCGAAGGGGTGTCGCCCACTTCCACTTGCAACAGCAGTGGATCACGGGCCACGGCCTGTTGCACCATGGCCAGACTGCCTTGCAGATCCCCTACATAAGTCAGTACGTAGGACAGCGCAAACTCCAGCGAAGGATCATCCGGCTGCTGCACCATCACTTCCCGTAGCAGGGCCACGGCTTCCGGTGCTCGTCCCAATGCTGCAAGCAAACTGCTTTTCAGATTGAGGGCGTAACTGTGATAGGGGTCCGATTGCAAAACCCGTTCTGTCTGCGCCAGTGCCTTTTCCACATAGTCCCTGCCCTGGCCACAACTCCAGACCTGGGCAAAATAGGCTTCAGCCAGGCCCAGGCGGGCATCCTCGAAATCCGGGCTGCGCTCTACCGCCGTTTCCAGCAGACCGATGTAGCGGCTGTCACTACAGTCCACCGCCTGCATGCTGCCCACGGCTTTCAGATAAAGATTGAAACTTTCCAGATCACCCGCCTGTTTCTCGAAGGGCAACAGGCCCAGCAGACCCAACACCAGTGGATGCAGTTGCTCCACAAAGGAGGCCCGGGCGGCATTGGCCAACTGTTCGTCCAACAGCGGGCTGGGTAAGGAGACCATACCCAGATCGAAATGCTGCCAGCCCACATCAATACGCTTGTGCAGCCAAACATGGAGATGGTCTTCCGTATCGCTGTTTTCTTCCTGCAGCACCGGTTCAATCAACACCACCGGCAGCTGGGTGGCATCCACCTGTTCCAGCCAGGTGTCGAAGTTCTGCCCGTCCCTGGCCCGGGCTTGCGACAATTGCAGTTGTGGGTCCTGCTCCAGCCCCAGCAACAGTGCCTGATTGATACTGTAAGCCAGCAAACGCTCGCTTTCTCCCTCGTGGCGCGCCTGTACCGGCATGAGCCCCACGCTATAGTCGGCCACCGGTTCCGCAGGCTTGGAGAACAACTCGGCAAAGACCATCAGCCCCACGGCCAGTACAGCCAGAATGGGCGCCAGCCAGCGCATGGAGGTTTTATGCGTCAAGACCTGTGGTGTGCGCGAGATGGCATGCACCGGTGGGTGCGCTTCCAGGCGGTAGCCCTTGCGGTGCACGGTGCGAATGGTTACATCATCATCGTCACGGAACCGATTACGAATGACGAAAATCACCCGGTTGATGGTCTGGTCCGTAACTTCCTGACGAGGCCAGCCTGCTTCCGCCAGCTCGGCACGGCTGACCACCCTGTCCGCATGCGTGACAAGGTGGGTCAGGACAGCCATGGCTTTCGGCTCAAGGTCCTGTTTCTGCCCGTTCCGGCTCAGGGCATGGGCATCCGTATCCAGCACCCATTGCCCAAATGCATAGCGCATGCGGTGACTTCAATTGTATGGAGGGTTGTTCATCATAGCGCTGACAACCGTTTTACTCTAGCGCCAGCATGACAGATGTTCCTGATTTTGTGCACCAGTCGGCACCCGCAATACTGCAGGTGCCGATACTCTGTGCAGGTTTGGGGTCAGCGTGGCAGGCGGCCCGGCGTCCAGGGCGCGCCCAGCGCATCCAGTTGCTGTTCCAGCGGCTGGATACGCTGTTCGACCAATACCTTCAGCTTCTGCCGCACCGGCTGGAACAATTCAGCGGCAATCTTCACCTGGTCGCGCATGGTCCGGGTGGGCAGGCTGGTGCTGTCCCACAGGCCGTAGACCACAGTCTGCACCCGGCCGATGATGCCCGGTGGCACCGCCTCATTCAGCGCAGCCTTGACATCATCTCCGCGCAGGGCGCGCTTGAGTGCCCGCAATTCAGCACGAATGGCCCGGGCCTCCTGCTGCAACGCTTCGTTTTCTGCCGGTGTGGCATCCAGGGCCGCAATCAGATACCGCACCTTCTCCAGTTGTTCCTTCACACTGCGATCCGCGCCCAGCACGGCGCCCTGCAAACGGGCCACCTTGCGCTCAAAGGACAGCAGCGCCTTGCGGTCGCTTTCCTCGATGCCGGCCACCGGCAGGGCCCTGGCATGGAAGGTTTCCGGCTCGCTCAATGCCGTGAGCTGCCCGTTCTGGCGCAGGTAGAACCGCACGCTGTATTCCCCCGGGGCGGCCAATGGCCCACGGGGCACGCTCTGGTACTTGTTCTTGCGCTTGAAGGGCTTGATGCGCGCCGGGCTGGCCGGTGGATAGCGATGATCCCAGGCCAGGCGGTGGAAGCCCTTGCCGGCGGGTGCCTTCAACCGCCGTACCAGATGGCCCTCGACATCCCGCACCACGGCGATGATGGCCGGTTTCTCCTCGTCCTTTTCCTTTTTCAGCGCTTCCCAGCTGGGGTATGGGGTGTCCTTGCCGGCCTGCTTCAGCGGCTTTTCCTTTTCCTGGCGCTGTTGTTTCAGGCTCTTGGGCGGCTGGGCCACATAGTACTGGAACACGGCCCCGTAGGGCGGGTTGGGGGCGGTGAAAAAGGCTTCACCCTGATTGGATTTACCCTCCCCGCCCAGCGGGCTTTCAGGAATGAACATCCAGTTGTCCTTTACCGGGAACAGGGTCAAGGGCCGGTCATCCCATTGTGCCAGCGGCGTGCGCAAGGGGCTGTAGTCATCGAGAATATAGAAGCCGCGGCCAAAGGTGGCCAGCACCAGGTCGTTTTCCCGCCGCTGGATTTCCACGTCCCGCACGGCGATCACCGGCAGATTGCCCTTGAGGGCATGCCATTGCTTGCCGCCGTTCTGGCTGAAGTACAGGCCGAACTCCGTACCCACAAACAGCAGCTCGGGCTGTACATGATCCTGGGCGATGCTGTGCACCGAGCCACGCTGTGGCAGGTTGCCCACGATGGACTTGAAATGGCGGCCCCGGTCATGGCTGACCATCAGATAGGGCTTGAAATCCCCTTTCTTGTGGTTGCGGAAGGCCACATAGACGGTATCCGGGTCGTGCAGGGAAGCGGCAATATCGGCCACATAGCTCATTTCCGGCACGCCCTTGATCTTTTCCAGCCGGCGCCAGTGCTTGCCGCCATCCTCGCTCACCGAGAATACGCCATCGTCGCTGCCCGCGTAGAGCAGGCCTTCCACCAGCGGGGATTCATCCAGGGCGAACAGATTGCCGAAATGGGAGGTGGAGGCATTCTTGGCCACGGTATCCACCGACCAGATCCGCCCCATCACCTTGAGCTGGTTGCGGTCCAGGTTGCGGGTCAGATCCGGGCTGACCGCCTGCCAGCTGTTGCCCTGGTCATCGGAACGGAACAGGATGTTGGCCCCGAAGTACAGGCGCTTGTGGTTGTGCGGGCTGATGATCAGCGGGGAATCCCAGTTCCAGCGCAAGGCCGGCTCGCCCTTGCCTTCCTGGGGCTGAATGCCGATTTTCTCGCCGGTACGGCGGTCATGGCGCACCAGCACGCCGTATTGCAGCTGGGAATAGACGATATTGGGGTCTTTCGGGTCGATCTGCGTCTTGAAGCCGTCACCGCCCAGGGTAATGAACCAGTCGCTGTTGCGAATGCCATGCTCGGTGGCGGTGCGTACCGGCCCACCGATGGAATTGTTGTCCTGGGTACCGCCATAGACGTTATAGAAGGGGAAGGCATTGTCCGGCGTGCCCCGGTAGAACTGCACCGTGGGCAGGTTGGCATAAAAGCGCCAGGCCTGGCCCCTATCCCAGGTTTCATACAAGCCCCCGTCGCAACCCACCAGCAGGTGATCGGTGTTGTTCGGGTCGATCCACAGCGCGTGGTTGTCCACGTGCTTGAAATCCTCATTGAAGGTGTAGAAATGCTTGCCGCCGTCATCCGTGGCATGGAGGAAGGTGTCCATGGAATACACCCGGTCTTCCCGCTTGGGGTCGGCAAAAATCTCGTTGTAATACTGCGGGCTGGAACTCATGTAGCCGCTCATCTTCTTCCAGCTGGCCCCGCCGTTGGTGGAACGGTAAAAGCCGTTCTCCTCGCCCAGGGCCTCGATGATGGCATAAACGGTTTTCGGCGCCACCGGCGAAACCGCCAGGCCGATCTTGCCCATGTCCCCCTTGGGCAGGCCGCGCTTGAGTTTCTTCCAGCTCTTGCCCGCGTCGGTGGACTTGTAGATGCCGGATTCCGGCCCGCCGTCGATCAGCACCCAGGTATGCCGGCGGCGCTGGTAGGCCGAGGCATAGAGCACATCCGGGTTTCCCGGCTCGAACACCACCTCGTTGATGCCGGTCTTGTCGCTGATTTCCAGAATCTTTTCCCAGTTCTTGCCGCCGTCCGTGCTCTTGTACAGCCCGCGGTCGCCACCATCGCGCCACAGCGGGCCCTGTGCGGCCACATAGATCACATTGGAATCCCGCGGGTCCACCAGAATCTTGCCGATGTGCTCGCTGTCCTTCAGCCCCATGTTTTGCCAGGTTTCCCCGCCATCGGTGCTCTTGTACACGCCATCGCCGTAGGAAACGCTGCGCTGGGAGTTGTTCTCCCCCGTGCCCACCCAGACGGTCATGGGGTCGTTGGGGTCCAGCGTCACCACGCCGATGGAATAGCTGCCCTGGCGGTCGAACACCGGCTTCCAGCTTATACCGTGATCCCGCGTGCGCCAGACACCGCCGGAAGCAAAGGCCAGCCAGATCTCCGCCGGGTTTTCCGGGTTCACCGCCAGATCCGCGATGCGGCCGGAGGTGATGGCCGGGCCGATGCCCCGCAGGCTCATGCCATCCAGGGCCGGGCCCTTGGCTTTCTCGCTGGCGGCCACGGCCGGCAGGGACAACATCAACGACAACAAAACAATGACAACACGACGCATGGGGCAGGCTC
>JALWTZ010000347.1 GCA_026993285.1 Lysobacterales bacterium
CCCATGGAAAACTACGGCCTGCAAACCATGTCCATCGGCTACCTCATCGAGGAAGACTCGCCGATGATCTGGCGCGGCCCCATGGTCACCCAGGCCCTGCAGCAACTGCTGCGCAACACCCAGTGGAAAGGGCTGGACTATCTGCTCATCGACATGCCCCCCGGCACCGGTGACGTACAGCTCACCCTGGCCCAGCAGGTGCCGGTCTCCGGCGCGGTCATCGTCACCACACCCCAGGACATCGCCCTGCTGGACGCGCGCAAGGGCCTGAAGATGTTCCAGAAGGTGGATGTGCCGGTGCTGGGCATCATCGAAAACATGAGCACCCACATCTGCAGCAACTGCGGCCACGAGGAGCATATCTTCGGTGCCGGCGGCGGCGAGCGCATGGCCGAGGAATACGGCGTGGACCTGCTGGGTTCCCTGCCGCTGGATCGGCGCATCCGCGAGGAAACGGACGAAGGCAAGCCCACCGTGGTGGCCGAGCCGGAATCCCGCATCGCCCAGAGCTACCGCGAGATCGCCCGCAAGGCCACCGGCCGGCTGGCCACCCAGGCACGCAACCAGGTGGCGGCCTTCCCCTCCATCGTCATCGAAAACAGCTGACCACCCCCGCCGGCGGGCTGCCCGTGCCCGCCGGCTCCCCAGCGGGCCTGCCGCCCTACAGTCCGCACGGAACCGATGCTAGAATGCGTCCTCTTTTCCCACTTGTGATTGCAGGTAGCCACCATGTTCGACCCCCAACGCACCCTGGAAAACTACGACCCCGAACTGGCCCGGGCCATTGAAGCGGAAGCACGGCGGCAGGAAGACCACATCGAACTGATCGCCTCGGAAAACTACGCCAGCCCGCTGGTCATGGCCGCCCAGGGCTCGGTGCTCACCAACAAGTACGCCGAAGGCTACCCGCACAAGCGCTACTACGGCGGCTGTGAGCATGTGGACATCGCCGAACAGCTGGCCATCGACCGCGCCAAGGCCCTGTTTGGCGCCGACTACGCCAATGTGCAGCCCCATTCCGGTTCCCAGGCCAATGCCGCGGTGTACTTCGCCCTGTTGCAGCCGGGCGACACCGTGCTGGGCATGAGCCTGTCCGAAGGCGGGCACCTCACCCACGGGGCCAAGGTCAACTTCTCCGGCAAGCTGTTCAACGCCGTGCAGTACGGCATCTCCCCCGACACCGGCGCGGTGGATTTCGACCAGGTGCGCCAGCTGGCCCTGGAACACCGGCCCAAAATGATCGTGGCCGGCTTCTCCGCCTACTCGCTGGAGCTGGACTGGGCCGAATTCCGCAAGATTGCCGACGAAGTGGGCGCCTTTCTGATGGTGGACATGGCCCATGTGGCCGGCCTGATCGCCGCCGGCGAATACCCCAACCCGGTGCCCCATGCCGATGTGGTCACCTCCACCACCCACAAGACCCTGCGCGGCCCCCGTGGCGGCCTCATCGTGGCGCGCGCCAACCCGGAAATCGAGAAAAAGCTCAACTCCATCGTCTTCCCCGGCATCCAGGGCGGGCCGCTGATGCACATCATCGCCGCCAAGGCCGTGGCCTTCAAGGAAGCCCTGGACCCCAGCTTCAAGACCTACCAGCAACAAGTGAAGAAAAACGCCCGCGTCATGGCCGAAACCCTGAAGGCCCGGGGTTACGATATCGTCTCCGGCACCACCGAAAACCACCTGTTCCTGGTGGACCTCAGCGCCAGGGACATCACCGGCAAGGACGCGGAAGAAGCCCTGGGCCGGGCACACATCACCCTGAACAAGAACACCGTGCCCAACGAACAGCGCAGCCCCTTCGTCACCTCCGGCCTGCGCATCGGCACCCCGGCCATCACCACCCGCGGTTTCGGTGAAAGCGAATCCGAACAGGTGGCCGGCTGGATCTGCGATGTGCTCGACCACATGGGTGACGAAAGCGTGGTGCAGCAGGTGGCGGAACAGGCCACGGCGCTGTGCCGCCGCTTCCCGGTCTACGCTGGCTGACGTCAGCCCAGGGCTGAAGCATGCACTGCCCCTACTGCAACGCCACGGACACCAAGGTGGTCGACAGCCGCGTGGTGGCGGAAGGCACGCAAATCCGCCGCCGCCGCTGCTGCGAGCACTGCGGCCAGCGTTTCACCACCCTGGAAACCCAGCAACTGAAACTGCCCATGGTGGTCAAGAGCGACGGCAAGCGGGAAGCCTTCAGCGAGGAGAAACTGCGCCGGGGCATGCGGCACGCCCTGAGCAACCGGCCGGTCAGCACCGAGGCCATCGACGATGCCCTGGCCCACATCCTGCGGGCCGCCCAGGCCAGCGGCGCCAGTGAACTGCCCTCGCGCCAGCTGGGCCACTGGGTGATGGAAGCCCTGAAAAAACTGGACCTGGTGGCCTACCTGCGCTTTGCCTCCGTCTATCTGCGCTTTGACGACCTGGAAGAATTCCGCCGGCAGATCGAGCAACTGGAGGAAGAAATGCAACGCCAGGCCGACGCGCAACTGTCCCTGCTGGACCATGACCCACCCCTTCAGCCCTGAAGACCACCGGTGGATGGCCCACGCCCTCCGGCTGGCGCGCCACGGGCTGGCCAGCACCACGCCCAACCCGCGCGTGGGCTGCGTGCTGGTGCGCGAAGGCCGCCTGGTGGGTGAAGGCTGGCACCGGCAGGCCGGCGGGCCCCACGCGGAAATCCACGCCCTGCAACAGGCCGGCGAACAGGCCCGCGGCGCCACCGCCTATGTCACCCTGGAACCCTGCGCCCACCATGGCCGCACACCGCCCTGCGCCGATGCCCTCATCCAGGCGGGTGTCCAGCGCGTGGTGGCCGCCATGGCCGACCCCTACCCGGAAGTGGCCGGCCGCGGCCTGGCTCGCCTGCGGGAAGCGGGCATCCCAACCGAATGTGGCCTGCTGCGCGCCGAAGCGCAACAACTGAACGCCGGCTTTCTCAGCCGGGTGCTGCGGGGCCGGCCCTGGCTGCGGCTGAAACTGGCCATGAGCCTGGATGGCCGCACCGCCATGGCCTCCGGCGAAAGCCAGTGGATCACCGGCGAGGCGGCGCGGCAGGATGTGCAACACTGGCGCGCCCGCGCCTGCGCCATCCTCACCGGGGTGGAAACCGTGCTGCAGGACGACCCGCAACTCAATGTACGCCTGCCCGATCACCCCCGCCAGCCCGTGCGCGTGGTGCTGGATTCCAACTGGCGCATGCCGCCCCACCTGCGCATGCTCAACGACGGCCAGCCGGTCTGGCAACTGGGCGTGGGCCAGCCCCCGGCCGGCGACTTCCCCGCCCGCCGCCACAGCCTGCCGGAACAGGACGGCCGGGTGGAGCTGGCCGCCGCCCTGGACTGGCTGGCTGAACAGGGCATCAACGAACTGCATGCCGAATGCGGCCCCACCCTGGCCGGCGCGCTGATGCAGGCCGGCCTGGTGGATGAACTGCTGCTCTACCAGGCCCCGGTCATCCTCGGCCACACGGCCCGCCCCCTGCTGGAATGGCCCCTGGCCCGCATGGCGCAGCGGCAAACCCTGCCTCCCCCGCGACTGCGCAAGGTTGGTGACGATTTGTGCCATCATTACCTGCTGCAGCCACCCGCGGACTGGGCCACACAGGAGGCACACTGACATGTTCACCGGCATCATCCAGGCCGTCGGCCACATCGAAAGCCTGCAGGCCCGTGGCGGCGACATGCGCCTGCGCATCTACACCGCCACGCTGGAAATGCGCGATGTGGCCCTGGGCGACAGCATCGCCGTCTCCGGCATCTGCCTCACCGTGGTGGCCCTGGGCGCGCAAGCCTTTGAAGCGGATGTTTCCATGGAAACCCTGCAACGCACCCGCCTGGGCGCGCTGAAAGCCGGCAGCCCGGTGAACCTGGAAAAGGCCCTGCGCCTCAACGACCGCCTGGGCGGGCATCTGGTCTCCGGCCATGTGGACGGCACCGGCCGGCTGCTGGAACGGACCGAACAAGCCCGCTCCACCCGCATGCGCTTCAGCCTGCCGGCCGAACTGGCGCGCTATGTGGCCGAAAAGGGCTCCATCACCATCGACGGCATCAGCCTCACCGTCAACCAGGTGGACGAAACCGCCTTCAGCGTCAACATCGTGCCCCACACCCTGGCACAAACCACCCTGGGCAGCCTGCAGCCCGGCGAGCCGGTCAACCTGGAAGTGGACCTCATCGCCCGCTACCTGGAACGACTGATGCAGGGTGGCCCGGCCGAAAGCCTGGAAGCACTGCTGGCACGCAGTGGCCTGACCGGCAAGGGCTGACCCGGTTCCGCCCGCCCATGCCTTCCCCTATACTATCCGCCCCCCCGATGCACGCGCAGCCATGGCACTGAACCGCATAGAAGAAATCCTCGACGACCTGCGCCAGGGCCGCATGGTCATCATGCTGGATGATGAAGACCGCGAAAACGAGGGCGATCTGGTCATGGCCGCGCCCCTGGTGCGCCCGGAAGACATCAACTTCATGGCCCGCTACGCCCGCGGGCTGATCTGCCTCACCCTCACCCGCGAGCGCTGCCAGCAGCTGAATCTGCCGCTGATGGTACGCAACAACCGGGAAGCCCAGGGCACCAACTTCACCGTTTCCATCGAAGCGGCCGAAGGGGTGACCACCGGCATTTCCGCCTACGACCGCGCCCACACCATCCGCACCGCAGTCAAGCCCGACGCCAAACCAGAAGATATCGTCATGCCCGGCCACATCTTCCCGCTCATGGCCCGGCCCGGCGGGGTGCTCACCCGCGCCGGCCACACCGAGGCCGGCGTCGATCTGGCCCGGCTGGCGGGGCTGGAACCGGCGGCGGTCATCGTGGAAATTCTCAACGAAGACGGCACCATGGCCCGGCGGCCTGAACTGGAAGCCTTCGCCCGCGAACACGGGCTGAAGATCGGCACCATCGCCGACCTCATCCAGTACCGGCTGGAAAACGAAAAGACCATCCAGCCCGTGCTGGAACAGGCCGTGCCGACCAGCCAGGGGCCCTTCCGCCTGGTGGTATTCCGCGACAGCGTGGAAAAACAGCTGCACTACGCCCTGGTGCATGGCACCATAGAACGGCAGCGGCCCACCCTGGTGCGCGTGCACCTGCAGGATTTTCTCGGCGATGTCCTGCACCTCCGCCGCCCCGACCTGGGCCTGCCGCTGGAAGTGGCCCTGGCGGAAATCGCCCGTCACCCGGCCGGTGTGCTGGTGGTGCTGGGTGGCAGCCCGGAAAGCGCCGACCAGATCCTGCACAAGCTGCGGGCCCAGCCGGCCCCGGCCACGCCCGACCCGGCCGAGCCGGAACACGTGCAGGAACTGCGCACCTACGGGATCGGCGCCCAGATTCTGGCCGAACTGGGCGTGGGCAAGATGGCGGTGCTCTCCGCCCCCAAACGCTTTCACGCCCTTGCAGGCTTTGGCCTGGAAGTGGTGGAATACCGTGAACCCTCAGCACAAACGGGAGAATGAACATGCAAACCCTGGAAGCGCCACTCAACGGCCAGGGCCAGCGGCACGCCATCCTCTGCGGCCGTTTCAACAGCCTGATTACCGAACAACTGCTCAAGGGCGCCATCGACGGCCTCAAGCGTCACGGCGTGGAAGAAGCGCACATCGACATCCTCTGGGCGCCCGGCGCCTACGAACTGCCCCTGGTGGCCCGCGCCGTGCTGGAAAAAGACCAGCATGACGCCGTCATCGCCCTGGGCGCGGTCATACGCGGCAGCACCCCGCATTTCGACCATGTGGCCGGTGAATGCAGCAAGGGGCTGGCCCAGCTCGGCCTGCAATACGGCAAGCCGGTGATCTTCGGCGTGCTCACCACCGACACCATCGAACAGGCCATTGAGCGGGCCGGCACCAAGGCCGGCAACAAGGGCTTCGACGCCGCCATGAGCGCCATCGAAATGGTCAACCTGCTCAAGGGCATCCAGCGCGGAGATCTCCAGGGTGGCTGAGCCGCGGAAGAAAAAGGGCAAAAGCCCACGCAGCAAGGCCCGCCAGCGGGCGCTGCAGGCCCTGTACCAGTGGCTGATGACCCACGGCGACATCGAAGCCATCCTGCGCCAGTTCCAGGAAGAGCAGGACTTCAGTCACATCGACGTGGAACTGTTTCTGCAACTGGCGCGCAAGGCCAGCGAAGAAGCACCGCTGCTCATTGAAAAACTGCAACCGCACATGAAACTGGCCTGGGAACAGGTGGAACCCACCGAAAAGGCCGCCCTGCTGGTGGGTGCGGCCGAACTGCTGTTCTTCCCCGCCGTGCCCGCCGCCGTGGCCATCAACGAAGCGGTGGAACTGTGCCGCACCTTCGGCTCCCAGGACGCGCACACCTTCATCAACGCCGTGCTGGACAAGCTGGCCCGGGAAGCCCGCCCGCAGGAAATGCAGGCCCGCAACGGCTGAAGCGGGTGCCGGCGAACACATGGAATGGGCCCTGATCGATCAACTGCTCAAACAGCTGCACCGGCCGGAAAGCCCGCAAGCCCTGCCGCTGGGCCCCGGCCACGACAGCGCCATTCTGCGCCCGCGCGCCGGGCATGATCTGGTCGTCTGCCACGATGTGCTCAACGCCGGCGTGCATTTTCCCGAACGCACCGCCCCCTTCGACATCGGCTGGAAGGCCCTGGCGGTCAACCTCAGCGACCTGGCCGCCAGCGGCGCCCGTCCCCGCTGGATGACCCTGGGCCTGAGCCTGCCCGCGGCCGACCCCCACTGGCTGGAAGCCTTCGCCACCGGCATGCGGGCCCTGCTGCGCACCCTGCCCGAAGACTGCCACCCCAACCTCATCGGCGGCGACACCACCCGCGGCCCCCTGAGCATCGCCGTGCAACTTTTGGGTGAAGTGCCCCGGGGCCAGGGCCTGAGCCGTACCGGTGCCCGCCCCGGAGACGGCATCTGGCTCACCGGCCCGCTGGGCGATGCCGCCGCCGCCCTGCACGGCCTGCAACAGGGCCTGCCCGTGGCCGAACCCCTGCTGGCCGCCCTCAACCGCCCCCGGCCACAACTGCAGGCCGGCCTGCAACTGCGTGCCCATGCCAGCGCCTGCATCGACATTTCCGACGGTCTGCTGGCCGATCTGGGCCATGTGCTGCGGGCTTCCGGCTGCGG
Source organism: Lysobacterales bacterium (assembly GCA_026993285.1). Classification (GTDB taxonomy): domain Bacteria; phylum Pseudomonadota; class Gammaproteobacteria; order Xanthomonadales; family S139-57; genus S139-57. Next base: position 7,089 of record JALWTZ010000347.1, read on the forward strand.
CGCCACCCTGGAACTGGCCGCCCTGCCCGAAAGCCCCCTGTTCACCGCCTTCTGCCAGCGCTTTGGTCTGGACAGCCGCCCCCTGCAACTGGCCGGCGGCGACGATTACCAGCTCTGCTTCACCCTGCCGCCCGCAGCCGAGCCGACCCTGTCCGTCCTGCTGGCGGGCTGCCAGCGCATCGGCCGTATCGAAAGTGAACCCGGCCTGCGCCTGTGCCATGACAACGGCCGGCTGGAAAAGCCGAACCCGGAACGGCCCGGCTATCAGCACTTTGCCTGAACCAGCGGAAAACCTTATTCAAAACCGTCGCTGAACAGCTCGCCCAGCGAGAAAAACAGGTAAGCTGCACCGCTGCTCCCCGAGGAATTGTCCCCCTGGTTGCCATTGACGCCGGTGGCATTGCTGTCTTCACTGTCGGCACCCACCAGCACCAATGTGCCGTCGGTGGCTACAGCACCGCCGAAGTAGTCCTGCAACCCGGTATTGGAAGCCTTGAGATAGACCTGTTGCCGCCAGTTGCCCTGGCCATCATGCACAAACACATAGGCCGCACCGGGGTTATACAGCCCATTGTCTGCCTGGTTGCCATCGATTCCGGTGCTGCTGCTGTCCTCCCATTCCGCACCCACCACCGCCAGATTGCCTGAAAGGGCCACGGAAACGCCAAAACTGTCATCAGCACCGGTATTGCTGGCCTTGAGATAGGCTTCCTGGCTCCAGTTGCCATTGCCGTCACGCACAAACACATAGGCCGCGCCCGCTTGAGCAGCCGTATTGTCGTTATCATCTCCGTTGATGCCGCTGGCGGCACTGTCCTCAAAACGGGCGCCTACCAGCACCCGATTACCGGATATGGCCACGGAGTACCCAAAGTTATCTCCAGCATCGGTATTGCTGGCCTTGAGATAGGCCTGCTGGCGCCAGTTGACATTGCCATCACGCACAAACACATAGGCCGCGCCGGAAGCACCGGCCAAATTATTGTCCCCGGCAGTATCCGGATTCTGGCCCGCTGTCACCCCGGTGAAATTACTGCTTTCGTAGATGGCACCCACCACCAGCGTATTACCATCCACGGCAACAGCAGAACCAAAGTTATCGTAGGCTTCCGTATTGGAGGCCTTGAGATAGGCCTGCTGACTCCAGTTGCCATTGCTGTCGCGTACGAACACATAAGCCGCGCCAGCCTCGGTTGCGGAATCGTCACTGCCGGCGCTGCCACTGCTGCTGCCATTGACCACCCCGGTGGCGCTGCTTGCTTCATTAAGCGCACCCACCACCACGGTATCGCCGGAAACAGCCACCGACCAGCCAAAATTGTCGCTATCACCGGCATTGTCCGCCTGCAAGATGGCCTGCTGGCTCCAGTTGCCATTGCTGTCACGGACAAACACATAGACCGCGCCGGAATTATTTGCCGGGTCATCCACGCCTATGGCGCCCACCACCAGGGTATTGCCGGAAAGGGCCACCGACCGTCCAAACCGATCATTATTCAATGCATTGGAGGCCTTGAGATAGGCGGCTTGCTGCCAGTCGCCATTGGTATCCCGTTCAAACACATACACCGCACCTGAGTTCGACAGGCTATCCCCGCTGCCGTCTTCATAAGGCGCACCCACCGCCACGGCATTACCATCCACTGCCACAGACCAACCAAACTGATCAAAAGCCCCGGTATTGGAGGCCTTGATATAAGCCTCTTGCACAAAGGCCGGGTCGATGGTCAGCGGGTAGCGGGCCTTTCGCTCGTCGATTTCATAGGCCAGCACGGCGGCACCGTCCGCCTGCGGGTTCAGCAGCATGCGTGCTGGCAGGGCCTGCCCGTCGGCGTCCCAGACCCGCAGTTTGCGGAAGTGAATGCGCTGCCCGGCCCCCTGCAGCAGCAGGTGCCGGGCCTGGCCTTCCCCGGCCAGGCTCGCCTGCAGGTTGCTGTGCAGTTGCAGTTCCACCCGCAAGGGCGCGTCCGGCCAGGGCCGCCGGCCCGGTGCCTGGGCAAGTTCCAGCCACTGCTCCACCCCGTCGGCGTTGTTTACCCACCATTCGCGCAACTGCCCGTTCCAGCGAATATCCACCCGCCCGCCACGGGCCTGTTGTGCTTCGGGTTGCCGCAGCGGCTGCATCACCCGGCCATAGCCCACGGCCTGCAGTTGCAGGCTGATCCGTGCAGCGCCGCTTTGCAGCGTGGTGCTGCCATCCCGGGCAAAATGCAGGCGAAAGCCGTGGGCCGGGTTGCGCGCCTGCCAGCCATCGGCCACCAGCCGGGCCTGGTATGGCGTATTCGTGGGCAGTTGCGCCTGGATGGCCGACCAGTCGGCCGCGTTCAGCCCGGCCGGTGGCGCGGCCAGGGAAAGAGGGGTGATAAAGAGAAGAAACAGCGCCAGCAGGGCGCGTGCAAGCAGGGTAGCCATGAAACACCTCCCGATCTCTGCATTCCTGATTCTGTACGAAGTACCAGCTGATGCATGATCCAGTCGAGCGTTTCTGCACGGCTTGCAAGCACACGCCAACCCGGCAATTCCGTACAAAAAACGAGGTTACAAAATTTCCTATTTTTTTACAATTTTCACCTCTGGAGGAGTGGGTATGTACAGCTAGCGAACCTGCTCCACCCACAGCAACCCATGGATTAACCTAATTGCTCTAGATCTGTACTGAACCTCAACTGTTCGTGTGAGCACACTGGAGGGAAATGAAAAGCCTATTCAAAGCCATCGGCAAACAGCTCGCCCAGCGAGAAAAACAGGTAGGCGGCACCGCTATATAACATGGAATTGTCCCCCTGGTTGCCATTGACGCCGGTGGCATTGCTGAATTCACCGTAAGCACCCACCAGCACCAGCGTGCCGTCGGTGGCCACGGACCATCCGAACAGGTCATCAGACCCGGTATTGGAAGCCTTGAGATAGACCTGCTGCCGCCAGTGGCCCTGGCCATCATGCACAAACACATAGGCCGCACCGGGGTCATGCAGCCCATTGTCTGCCTGGTTGCCATCGATTCCGGTGCTGCTGCTGTCCTCCATATACGCACCCACCACCGCCAGATTGCCCGCCAGGGCCACGGAAACGCCAAAACTGTCACCTGCACCGGTATTGCTGGCCTTGAGATAGGCTTCCTGGCTCCAGTTGCCATTGCCGTCACGCACAAACACATAGGCCGCACCCGCTTGAGCAGCCGTATTGTCGTTATCATCTCCGTTGATGCCGCTGGCCGCACTGTCCTCAAAACGGGCGCCTACCAGCAACCGGTTACCGGATATGGCCAAGGAGTACCCAAAGTTATCTCCAGCATCGGTATTGCTGGCCTTGAGATAGGCCTGCTGGCGCCAGTTGCCATTGCCATCACGCACAAACACATAGGCCGCGCCAGAAAAGCTGGCCAAGTTGTTATCATTGGCAACATCCGGGTTCGGGCCCGCTGTCACCCCGATAAAATCGCTGCTTTCGGAAGGGGCTCCTACCACCAGCGTATCGCCATCCACGGCGATAGCAGAACCAAAGTTATCGTAGGCTTCCGTATTGGAGGCCTTGAGATAGGCCTGCTGGCTCCAGTTGCCATTGCTGTCGCGTACGAACACGTAGGCCGCGCCCGCACCACTCGCCGAATCGTCACTGCCGGCGCTGCCACTGCTGCCGCCATTGGTAACCCCAGCAGCTCCACTGGCTTCCCAGGGCACACCCACCACCAGCGTATCGCCGGAAAGCGCCACAGAAGAGCCAAAATTGTCGCTACCACCAGCATTGTCCGCCTGCAAGATGGCCTGCTGGCTCCAGCTGCCCATACTGTCGCGTTCAAACACATAGACCGCGCCGGAATTGCTTGCCGGGTCATCCACACCTGTGGCACCCACCACCAGGGTATTGCCGGAAAGGGCCACCGAGCTTCCAAAGCGATCATCACTGGCCGCGTTGGAGGCCTTGAGATAGGCGGCTTGCTGCCAATCGCCATTGGTATCCCGTTCAAACACATACACCGCACCTGAGTTCGACAGGCTATCCCCGCTGCCGCCTTCATTAACAGCACCCACCGCCACGGTATTACCGTCCACTGCTACAGACCAACCAAAGCCATCAAGGGATCCAGTATTGGAGGCCTTGAGGTAGGCTTCCTGCACAAAGGCCGGGTCGATGGTCAGCGGGTAACGCGCCTTTCGTTCGTCGATTTCATAGGCCAGCAGGCTGGTGCCGTCCACTTGCGGGTTCAATGCCATGCGTGCCGGCAGGGCCTGTCCATCGGCGTCCCAGACCCGCAGTTTACGGAAGTGAATGCGCTGCCCGGCCCCCCGCAGCAACAGGTGCCGGGCCTGGCCTTCCCCGGCCAGGCTGGCTTGCAGGTTGCTGTGCAGTTGCAGTTCCACCCGCAAGGGCGCGTCCGGCCGGGGCCGACGGCCCGGTGCCTGGGCAAGCTCCAGCCACTGCTCCACCCCGTCGGCCTTGTTCACCCACCATTCGCGCAACTGCCCGTTCCAGCGAATGTCCACCCGCCCGCCACGGGCCTGTTGTGCTTCCGGCTTTTGCACGGGTGCGAGGTTCTGACCATAGCCGACCCCTTGCAAGCGCAGACGAATACGGGCAGGGCCGCTTTGCACCGTGGTGCTGCCATCACGGGCAAAATGCAGGCGAAAGCCGTGGGCCGGATTTTGCGCCTGCCAACCATCGGCCACCGGCCGGGCCTGGTATGGCGTATTCGTGGGCAGTTGCGCCTGTATGGCCGCCCAGTCGGTCGTACTCAGGCCGGCCGGTGGCACGGCCAGGGAAAGAGGGGTGATAAAGAGAAGAAACAGCGCCAGCAGGGCGCGGGCAAGCAGGATAGCCATGAAACACCTCCCGATCTCTGCATTCCTGATTCTGTACGAAGTACCAGCTGATGCATGATCCAGTCGAGCGTTTCTGCACGGCTTGCAAGCACACGCCAATCCGGCAATTCCGTACAAAAAACGAGGTTACAAAATCTCTCCTTGTTTTACAATTTTCACAAATACACATCGTATTTGCACCCAAGCACGCCATCCGGCACCATGACCGCTTGTACCCTGCTTCCAACGGTGGCCTTGTTCCATGAATGACCCGTCCTCTCCGCCTTCCTTGAAGGAATTGGCCTTCAAGACTCCGGAAGGCCTACTGGCCACCGGCTTTGGCCTGGGCCTCAGCCCCAGGGCGCCCGGCACGGTGGGCACCCTGCTTGGCATTCCACTGGCCATGGCCAGTTTTTACCTGCAGCCCCTGGCTGCCGCCCTGCTGCTGGTGGGATGCTTTTTTGTGGGGGTGCATGTCTGCGAGCAAACCAGCCGGCGGCTGGGGGTGCATGACCATGGCGGCATCGTCTGGGACGAGGTGGTGGGTTACATGATTGCCGTGCTGGGCTACCCGCCCACCCTGTTCTGGCTGGGGCTAGGCTTTGTGCTTTTTCGCCTGTTCGATATCTGGAAGCCCTGGCCCATCGGCCTGCTGGACCGCAAGGTGGGCGGTGGGCTGGGAATCATGCTGGATGATGTGATTGCCGGTGTCTATGCCTGGCTGTGCCTGCAGGGGGTAGTCGGCTATCTGCTTCACGCCCAGGGGGGCGCTTGAGGAAAAAAGCCAACTGGCGCACAATCAGCACACCATTTCAGAACACAAGGGGATGATCATGAGCCAGCTGTGGGTGGTTGCCGTTGATGGCAGCGAATCGGCCAAACGGGCCGCCGAATATGCCGAATCGGTGGCCTTGAAATGCGGCGGCGGTCTGTTGCTGGTGCATGTGATCGACTGGTCGCAGTTCAGTTTTCTCACCCCCGAGGAACTGGCCGAGCGGCACAAAAACAAGGAAGCCGAACTGAAGAACGCCCGTGAACGCGTGCTGGAACCGCTGGCGGAAAAACTGCGCAAGAACGGTGTGCCGGTGCATGTGGAAGCCGTGCACGGCAACCCGGCCCGGGAAATCAACCGCATTGCCAAGGAACAGCAAGCCAGCCATATCGTCGCCGGCCGCCAGGGGCAGACGGCCTCGCTGCTGGATCGCCTGTTTGGCGGCGTGGCCTCCTCGCTGGTACAAACCGCCGAGCTGCCTATCACGCTGGTGCCCTAACACGCTTCAGCAAGCTGCAATCCGGTTTGCACCGACATACTCCCCAGGCTTTCCACACGATGTAGCGAACGCTTGCCGCTCACCGAGATGGCCTGACAGGTTTGCGTATTTTTTGTTGTTACAAGAAAACATATGGAGATAGAATACGATCAGGGAAAAGAACAGCAGAACCTGCAACGCCACGGTGTAAGCTTCAAACAGGTGGCAGATTTTGATTTCGATACAGCCTTGTATCAAATGGACCTGCGCAAGGATTATGGCGAACTTCGCTGGATCACACTGGGTCTGGGCCAACGGGTGTATAACCTGGTTTTTACCCTGCGTGGACCAGTGATTCAAGTGATCAGTTTCCGCAAGGCAAACAAGAGAGAAACGCAACGCTATGTCCACGAAACCGGCAAACAAGACCATTGAATGGCACACGGATGAAGAGGATGCCGAAATCACTCGCCAGGCCATGGAGGAGGGAACGCTGTTGTCTGACGAGCAGTTGGCCAACATGCAGACACTGGATGAATCCCCCTTGCCGGAGTTTTTCAAGCAAGCGGCCAAAAAACGTGGCCGGCCTCGTTCCGCCAACCCGAAAGTACAGATGACCATCCG
>JALWTZ010000348.1 GCA_026993285.1 Lysobacterales bacterium
CTGCTGGTGGCCAAATACCAGAACAAGCTGTTTCATCTCGTTTCCCGTTATGTCAAGGATCCGGACGAAGCACTGGATGTAGTGCAGGAATCCTTCATCAAGGCCTATCGTGCCCTGCCCAATTTCCGTGGTGACAGCGCCTTCTATACCTGGCTGTTCCGCATCGCCGTCAACACGGCCAAGAACTATCTCACTACTCAAAGCCGCCGGCCGCCCCAACAGGATGTGGATGCCGTGGATGCCGAACAATACGGTGGCGACACCCGCCTGAAAAACAGCGATACCCCGGAAAATGAACTGCTGCGGGATGAAATTCAGGCCACGGTGCAGCGCACCATCGAACAACTGCCGGAAGACTTGCGCACAGCCATTCTGCTGCGCGAGGCCGAAGGCATGAGCTATGAAGAAATCGCCCAGGTCATGGGCTGCCCCATCGGTACCGTGCGCTCACGCATCTTTCGCGCGCGGGATGCCATTGACAAGCAACTTGCCCCCTTGTTGGGTCAGGAGTGACAACCATGCGTGATGACAAGCCGTATTCCGATACAGACGACACCCTGCGGGAGCAACTCTCTGCCCTGCTGGATGATGAACTGGAACTGGACCAGAGCCGATTCCTGCTCTCCCGTCTGCAGCATGATCGTGCCTTGAGCAGCACGCTGGATCGTTACCAGCTGATACAGCAATGTCTGCGGCAGGAATCGCTGGACCGTCTGGGTGACCAGCGTCTGCGCGCGCGTGTGCGGGTAGCGCTGGAAAACACGGAGCAGGAAAATCCCGTCCAGCAACCCCGGGCCATTCAGCGCTGGGCACGCCCGCTGGGTGGTGTGGCCGTGGCCGCCTCCGTAGCCCTGATGGCCATTTTTGGTGTGGAAAGCCTGCGTGAAACCACGCCGGCTACCGGGCTGTCTCCGGCTCCGGTGGCACAACAGCCTGCCATGCCCAGCCTGCAGCCGCAAATGGCGCTGGATACGGTCAGCCTGCCGCTGGATAGCCAAACCAGTATCCAGCCTGTGGCCCATACCCAGGTCATGCCCGCACGGCTCAATCAGTACCTGCGTGGCCCCGGTGTTCGCCAGGTGGTGGAAGGCCAGCAACCGGTGCGCTACATCTATCTTGTTCGCCCGGCTAGCTACACACAGCCGCAGGAAACCAAGCAGCGCTGACATGAACTGGATGCTGACTCTGCTGTTGCTGCTGGGCCAGCCGGTACTGGCACAACAGCAGAATCTGGAGGCCCGGCCTTCGGTCAAGCAGCTGCTGGGCAAGCTGGAAGAGGCACGCTTGCGCCTGAGCTATCAGGGGCCTGTGGTCTTCCAGCACAAGAACCGCCTGGAAACCTTTCTGTTGCAACGCAGTGCCGACCCGGTTGAAGGCGGGGAATATGTCATTTCCACCAACGGCCCCTTGCGTGAAATGCTTCGCCGTGATCAGTGGGTACGCTGTGTGCTGCCCGAAGAAGGGGATTCACTGGTGGATGCCCGGCTGATCAGCGGCCTGTTGCCACAACTGGACACCACGGTGCTGGCGCGTACACACGCAACCTATCAATGGCAGGTTGTGGGCAAGAACCGGGTAGCCAATCGCCCGGCCTGGCAGGTGCGGGCCATGGCGCGCGATGCGCTCCGGTTCAGCCATGAATACTGGCTGGATGCCCAATGGGGCAGTCTGCTGGGCCATGTACTGCTCAATCAGCAGCATGAACCGCTGGAACAAACCCTGTTTGTGGATTTCAAGGTGGTGGAAAACCTCAAGCTGCCGCCGGGCCACCTGCTGGGCAAGCAGCATCTCAGTGTACAGGCAGCCAACGAGGCCACCCTGAAGCGGGAAGGCCGGCCCGGCTGGCAGGTTCAACCGCTCCCCGCCGGTTTTGCTTTGGCCGGTTATCAGAAACTGAAACTGCCCGATGGTGCCCACCAGTGGCAACTGCGCTTCAGCGACGGCCTGGCCGAAGTAACCGTCTATGTGGAACCCAGGGCCGAGCAACCCCTGCAGGGCAGTTTTGACATGGGGCCGGTCAATGCCTTTGGTCGGCTGATGGATCATCTGCAGGTTGTGGCCATGGGGCCGGTGCCCCTGACCACACTGCGCCATTTCACAACACACCTTGCCAAGGCATCAGCCGACCGCCCATGAAACAGCTGGCACATGTGCTGGAAGTGGACGGGGAGGAAATCTCCGTACTGGTGCGTCGCGCTTCCGGTTGCAACAGCTGTGACAAGCGCAGCAGTTGTGGCACCGGCCAGGTCAACCAGATGCTGGAGGGGCAGGGCGAAGTGGTGCGACTGAAAAGCAGCCTGTCGCTCAAGCCGGGTGAACCGGTAATGCTGGTGATCCCCGATCATCTCTATCGCAATCTGGCACTCAAGGCCTATGGCCTGCCGCTGGGTGGCTTTCTGCTGGGCGCGCTGACCGGTACCTATCTGGCACTGCGCTGGTCCTGGCCAGTGGATGTGCTGGCCTTCGTGCTGGGTGTCGGGGCCGGCTGGCTGGGTTTGCGTCTGGGGCGATACTGGACCGAATCCGATCCACGCGTCCAGCAGCCTTTCCATGTAGAAAAAATTCATCCCGAATTCTGAACCTGGGGCCGGTTTTTCGGTCCATTGGGCAAATTCAGCAGGAGAATCCAAAATGAAAAAACGCTTTGTATGGTTCTGGATGGTGCTGGTGGCCAGCCAGCTCATGGCCGCTCAGGTGTGGGCTTTCGGCAATGCCCTGCCGGATTTCACCCGCCTGGTGGAGGAAACGGCTCCCGGTGTGGTGTATGTGGAAGCCACCGGCAAGGCCGAAATGGTTGCCGACCAGCCCATGCAGCAGGTGCCCGATTTTCTGCGCAAGTTTCTCGACCGCATGCCACAGCGTGACATGGAACGGGAAACCCACAGCGCCGGCTCCGGTTTTGTGATTGATCCGGAAGGCTACATTCTCACCAACAACCATGTGGTCGAGGGTGCGGAAAGCATTATTGTCCGCTTGCATGACCGCAGTGAATACAAGGCCGAAGTGGTGGGTACCGATGCCGCCACGGATATTGCCCTGCTCAAGGTCAAGGCCCACGGCCTGCATGCCCTCAAGCTGGGCGAAAGTGCAAAAATGAAGCCGGGCCAGTGGGTGCTGGCCATCGGCGCGCCCTTCAACTTCGAGCATTCCGTTACTGCCGGCATCATCAGCGCAAAAGGCCGCAGCCTGCCGCGCCAGCCCTATGTGCCCTTCATCCAGACCGACGTGCCCATCAACCGGGGCAATTCCGGCGGTCCGTTGATCAATCTGGATGGCGAGGTCATTGGCATCAACTCGCAGATTTTCAGTTCCACGGGTGGCTACATGGGCCTTTCCTTCGCCATTCCCATGGATGTGGCCATGGCGGTGGCCGAGCAGCTGCGTGAGAAGGGCGAAGTCAGTCGCGGTTATCTCGGTGTGGGTTATCAGGAGATCACCCGGGAACTGGCCGAAAACCTGGGGCTGGACAAACCGCGCGGTGCCCTGATTGCCAGTGTGGAGCCTGGCTCTGCCGCCGACAAGGCTGGCATACAGGTGCGGGATGTGATTCTGCGCTACAACGGCAAGGAACTGGTTTTTGCTTCCGAT
>JALWTZ010000349.1 GCA_026993285.1 Lysobacterales bacterium
TCCAGCACAATGAGGAACTGACCCTGTTCACCCGTATCGTCAACGGCCTGAACCAGCATCGCCTGCGATTGTTCTTCCAGCGTATCGAACCGGCTAATGGGGAGGCCTCCGACCGCTTGCATTTTGAGACGCTTTCGCGCATCCAGTGCGAAAACGGGGACTGGATACCACCGGGACTGTTCATGCCGGTGGCAGAGCGCTACCAGCTGGCCATCGAGATCGACATCCAGATCATCCAGGGCGTTTTTCACTGGTTCGAAACCCATCCACACCTGCTGCAACGCCTGTCACAAGTCACCATCAACCTGAGTGGCAGCTCCCTGGGCAACCCGAGGCTGGAAACCACCATCCTCGGTCACCTGCAACAAGGCCCGTTGAAAGGGGAACAACTCTGCTTTGAACTGACCGAAACCAGTGCCATCGAAAACCTGCATACCAGCCAGGCATTGATGCAGAAATTGCGTGCCAAGGGCTGCCGTTTCTCCCTGGACGATTTTGGCACGGGCATGTCCTCACTGGCCTATCTGAAACAGTTCCCCGCCGATTACCTCAAACTGGATGGCAGTTTCATTCTGGAACTGGAAACCGATCCCACCAACCAGGCGCTGGTACAAATCTTCACCCACATCGGCCAGGTATTCGGCATGCAGACCGTGGCAGAATTTGTCGAGAATGACCACATTCGCCAGAAGGTACAGGCGCTGGGGGTTGATCTGGTTCAGGGTTACGGCATTCACAAGCCGGAACCCTTTGAAAACATGCTGGACGAGATCTGAAAGGCGCATGAAAAAAGGGCCGTGGAAGCGGCCCCTGAAATCTGGTGGGTGATGCTGGGATTGAACCAGCGACCCCTACCGTGTGAAGGTAGTGCTCTCCCGCTGAGCTAATCACCCGAGGCGGCGAATCGTACTCAACCCGTGCAGCCTGGTCAAGCCCCTCGTGCCATTTTTCGGACCATCTCTACCTCAATTATCTTGTCATCCACCGACCAGTGGAGCAATCCAGCGGATCAGCGGTGTCAGGAAGGCAGATTTTTTCTTTTTTTCACTATAGAATGATACAGATATTCATCCAGTTGAAGTGAGGATAACGCATGGCCACAGTCCTGATTGTCGATGACTCGCCGACCCAGCTGCATACACTCAAGACCATGGTGGAAGGCATTGGCCATACGGTCATCACGGCCGAAAACGGAGCCGAAGGTGTGGAAAAGGCCAAGGCCGAACAGCCGGATCTGATTCTCATGGATGTGGTCATGCCTGATCTCAACGGCTTTCAGGCCACCCGCTCCATCAGCCGTGACAGCGAAACCAGCCATATCCCGGTGATTCTGGTCACCACCAAGGACCAGGAAACCGACCGCGTCTGGGGCATGCGCCAGGGTGCCAAGGCCTATCTGACCAAGCCGGTGAATGCCAAGGAATTGCAGTCAGTGATGAACGAGGTGATGGGCGGCTGACACCCCATCAATTCCGCTTGCCATACAGACGCGCCAGCTCCTGCAACAGCTGGCGTTTTTTTTGGCTGTCCGGTGCCGGCGTTTCCACATCCACGATCACCAGCAGGTCCCCTCGTGGCGCCGGGCCAAAGCCCTTGCCATGCAAACGCAGGCGAGTGCGCGGTGCCGTACCCGGCGGCACACGCACCTTGAGCGGCTCTCCCAGGGCCTCGAAGGTCACTTCCGTGCCCAGCATCAAATCCCAGGGCCACAGGGGCAGGTGGTAGAGCACATCCTTGCCCTCAATCTGCATCCGCGGATGTGGGCGAATGCCCACCTTGACCAGCAAATCCCCGCTTTTGCCACCGGCCACACCAGGAAAGCCCAGTGCCGGAAAACGCAGCACCTGTTCATGACGCACGCCCGCGGGCAAATCCACTTCCACTACCTGTCTTTGCGGATGATGCACATCCGCCGGCAGTCGTATGCGCTGCTTGCCCCCGCGAAAGGCTGTTTCCAGATCCACTTCCACCCGCACCTGGATATCCTTGCCATCCACGGCCCTTGCCGGTTTTTCCTGCTGGTAGCGCTCACGAAACACCTTGCGAAAAAGCTGCTGGAAACCCGGCCCTTCCCGCCCGTGGCCGGGGGGGCTGTTCCAGGGTGAAGCGGCTGGCCGTGCCGTGCTGACCGGGCGAGAGGATGCCGCAGGATTCTGCCGGGCTTGCGGTCGTTTCAGTTCGCGGTCATACGCCTGCCGGCGCTGCGGGTCGCCCAGCACCGTCCAGGCCTGGCGTACCTGTGCCAGCATTTCCACCGACGCCTGTGCTCCACCGGTATCCGGGTGGTAACGCTTGAGCAAACGGCGATACTGCCGGCGGATTTCCTCGCTTGACGCATGCCGGCTCAGGCCCAGCAATCGGTAATAATCCACCTTCCCGCAATACCTTCGTTACACATCCCGACCATCATACACCTCCGGCGATCCCGCTCCATTTCTGGCCGTAGTCATCATTTCGCAATATAGCATTCATCCCAACGTAACAAAGCCTTTCTAGCATGACGGTTTTTCAACGAGCGGCTTTTCATCATGCGTGTATTGCTTGTTTGCATTCTTCTCCTTGGTGGCCTGAACCTGCAAGCTGCGGAGGTGGAACAACTCAGCCGAAAACTGATCAACCTGCGCGCTGAAGTAGACCGCATGCAGACAGAACTGGACCAGAAACGGCAGGAACACAAGGCCCGCATGGCCAGCCTGCTGGCACAGACCGGTGATTTGGAAAACCGCAACCGCCGGCAAAACAGCGAAATTCAGCGTCTGGAGAAGGAAATCAGTGACCTGCAGGCCGAGCTGGAGAAAAGCGGCATGGACGCACAGGCGCTGAAACCGGTACTGCTGCAAGCGTTACAACAAGCACGGCAACGCATTCAAGCCAGCCTGCCCTTCAAACAACAGGAACGCCTGAAGGGGCTGGATGAAATCGAACACAGATTAAACCAGCAGAAACTGGATGCCTGGTCCGCCCTGCAGCGGCTCTGGGCCTTTCAGGAAGATGAAATGCGGCTGCTGCACGAAAACGCCTTGCACAGCCAGACCATAGAACTGAACGGCGAACAAGTGCTGGTAGATGTGGCCCGACTGGGCGGAATCATGCTGTTTTTCCGCACGGAAGACAACCGATATGGCTATGCCGAACCCTCTGACAATGGCCACTGGCGCTTTGCTCTGCTGGAAGATGTAGCCTCCCGTGAGCAAATAGCGCAACTGTTTGACAGTCTGCAAAAACAAATTCGCCAAGGGTTGTTCGAACTGCCTGCCGCAGCCATTCCGTTGACTCAAACCCAGCGAGCACAGCCATGAACCCGAAATACCTGATTTCCGCCAAGTGTCTGTCGGTTGCCTGCATCGCCTGGCTGGCCCTGGGCACAGCGCAGGCACAGCCTGCACAATCGCCCACGCAAGCAAGCCCGCAAACGGCCACCACCGAAGCAACCAAACCGCCGACAGACAAGCAGGAAAGCCTGATCCAGGCCTTCCAGCGGGAATTTGCCTTCCTGGAAGTGCAGAAAAAACAATTGCAACAGGATCTGGTTGACACCAAGACACAACAGGCGCGGGAGCTGCAGCAGCAGGAAAAGCGTCTGGCCCGGCTGGAACAGGAAAACCTGCGCGGCCAGGCCCGGCTGGAAAAACTCAACCACGACCGGCTGACCCTGCAACAGCGCGTGGAAGCGGGCAGCAACCGCAAGGCCGGCTTTAAATCCACGATGGAACAGGCTGTCGCCACCCTGAAAGATGCCGGAGCCCCACCGCAGTTGGCGGGAGAACTGCCCGCCAACGAAAAAGCCCGGCAGCTGCTGGCACAGATGCATCAACTGCTGCAACGCCAGAGCCGGGTACAGCTGGAAACCGGCCCGTTCTTTCTCGCCGACGGCACCCGCACCGAAGGGAAGATTCTGCAAATCGGCAGTATTGCCAGCGTGGGCGCCAGCGCCCGTGGTGCCGGCGTGCTGGTGCCCGCCGGTGACGGCCAGCTGAAAATCTGGCCCAGAAGCAATGCAGACAAGGTCCGCACCTTGATCCAGGCCGCCGAGACCGGCAGCGCCGCGCCCATACAGTCTCTGCCCCTGTACTTGTATGAATCCACCCGCCATGCCGTGGAGGAACAGGACGAGAAAAGTCTGTACCAGATCATCGAGGACGGCGGTATCATCGCCTGGGTGATCGTGGCCCTGGGCCTGTTGGCCCTGCTGCTGGTTGTGCTGCGCATCTTCTTTCTCTACCGTGCCAGCGCCAGCATCAACCGCGTGGCCCGTTCCATTGGTGAAAGGGTGCGCCAAGGCCAGGTGGAAGCAGCCATGGCACAGTGCAAGCACTCCAACAGCGCCATCTGCCGGGTCATTCTGGCCACCCTGCGCAATCTGGACCGCGACCGCGAACATCTGGAAGACATCATCTCCGAGGCCATCCTGCATGAATCGGTGTTCCTCAACCGCTTTGCCACCCCCATCATGGTGGTGGCCGCGGTAGCACCATTGCTGGGCCTCCTGGGCACGGTCACCGGCATGATCTCCACCTTCGACATCATCACCGAATTCGGCACCGGCGACCCGAAACTGCTTTCCAGCGGTATCTCCATCGCCCTGATCACCACGGAAATCGGCCTGGTAGTGGCCATCCCTGCCCTGATCGCCGGCAACCTGCTGTCCAGTTGGGCGGACAATATCAAGACCGATACCGAGCGGGCCGCGCTGAAAGTGATGAACCTGTATCAGGATTACTTGCTGAGCCAGAAGCCCGCACCGGATGAACCACCGGGCCTGTCCGACCAGGCCAAAGCCGCCTGAAGCCATGAACACGCTACTTAACGAACTGTCCAGCTACTGGCAGGCCGGCGGCATGGTGATGCCACCACTGGCACTCAGCACCCTGGTGCTATGGTACGCCATCGGCAGCCGTGCCTGGCTGTTGCGTCGCGGCAGCCACCGCAGCGTGCGGGAACTGATCTATCGCCACCAACATGGCAAAACCCGCAAGCAACAGGGTGTCATTCATCAGGCCATCGTACAAGCACTGACAGTCATGCAAGCCGGCAAACCCGAACCGCGCCGTTATCTGGATGATCGCCTGTCCGATCTGGAACGACAAATCCGCCGCTATCGCCCCACCATCACCGCCATTGTGGTCTCGGCCCCGTTGATGGGCCTGCTGGGCACGGTCAGTGGCATGATCGAAACCTTTGACTCGCTGGCGGACATGGCCCTGTTCACCCAGTCCGGTGGCATTGCCGGCGGTATTTCCCAAGCCTTGTTCACCACCCAGATGGGCCTGGCAGTAGCCATTCCCGGCCTGATCGTCAAGGGTTTTCTCGACAAGCAGGAACAACGCCTGCGAATGGAACTGGCGCAGATCAAGGATCTGCTGCTGAGCCAACGCAACCCGGAACCCGGAGCCTGAAACCATGCGCTGTCGCGACCAACAACCCAGTGAACAACAAATCGACATCTCGCCACTGATCGACATGGTGTTCATCCTGCTGATTTTCTTCATGGTCAGCACCACCTTCGTCAAGGATATGAAAGTGGATATCAACCGCCCGGGAGCGCAATCAGCGGGCATGGCCTCCACCAAGGCCATTCGCCTGTTCATCGACGCGCAGGGGCAGGTGTATCTGGACGGAGAACCGGTTAGGGTCTGGGTTATTCAGAGCCGCCTGCGCGAACGGCTGAAAAATCAGGCCAACCCCAGCGTACTGGTGGTCACCGACGGCAAGGTACCGGCGGAACGGCTGGTGGAGGTGGTGGATCAAGCCCGTCTGGCTGGCGCCTCTGATGTGGGCGTGGCCACCGAACAGGAAGCAGGAGCCGGTTGATGGGCCAGCGTCTCGCGGGGGTGCTGGGCATGATCGCTGGCTCCGCCCTGGTTTTTGTCACCCTGTTGCTGATCAACCATTATGCCGCCCTGGTCAACCAGCACAAGGATGACACCGTCAGCCGCATCGAAGTGGTGCGCAAAGCCACCCCACCGCCGGCACCCAAGCCCAAACCTCGGATCAAGCCCAAGGCCCGCCGTGATCTGGCACCCGCGCCACTGGCTCCCATGGCCAACCTGCTCACCGGCATGAGCTTTGGCCTGCCGGCCTTCGACCCCGATGCCCTGGGGCAATTCGATGACCAGTTGCTGGAGAAGGGTGAAAACCTGGTGATGACCGACGAAACCGTGGATGAGCCACCGCGTCCCATCCGTCGCAGCGCCATGCCCTATCCGGCGCAGGCACGCGCCCGCGGGCAGGAAGGCCATGTGGTGCTCTCCATTCTCATCGACACTCAGGGGCAGGTGGAGCAGGCCCGGGTACTGGAAGCCCAGCCACCGGGACTGTTCGACGAAGTCGCCCGTGCGGGCATCATGGCCTGGCAGTTCACACCCGCTCGCTACCAGGGCGTGCCGGTCAAGATCTGGGCACGGCAGAAAATCCGATTCTCACTGGACTGAAAATGAACACTCGCACCCTTGTTGCCACCTTGCTGCTGGCCGGCCTGCCACTGTTGAGCCAGCCCGCCACGCAAACGGCCGATCCACTGGCCCTGGCCGCACTCATGCTCAGCGATCAGCATCCCGAGCGCGCCCTCGATGTGCTGCAAAGCGAAGAAACCCGGAAAAAACTGGAGCAGGACAAGCTGGACGCGGCTCGTTACTATACCCTCCTGGGGCTGGCCTACAAGGCCCGGCAGATCTGGCCCAAGGCCTGGGGCGCCCTGCAGCAAGCCGTGAAACTGGGCCATGACAACCCCAACCTGCATGTGCATCTGGCCCGCATTGCCTGGGCATTGCAACACTATGAAGCCGTCATTGAAGAGGTGAAACGAAGCGGTCCGCTGCTACAACGGCTGCCGGGCCTGCACCTGTTGAAAGTACGCAGCCAGTGGCAGCTGGGCCGCAAGCAAGCCGCCTGGGATGCATTGCAACAGGCCCTGCAATACTTTCCGCAAGAAGCCATGTTACACCGCCAGCAGATCGATCTGCTGCTGGAGCTGAAACTCTACGCGCAGGCGTCGGAAAAGGGACAGGCTTTCATTCAGCAGGGGCTGGGCAAACGCGAAGACTGGCTGGCCATCGCCAATGCCCTGCGCATGCACCATCACTACTCGCTGGCGCTGCAACTGCTGGAACAGGCTCATCTGGCCCGGCCCGGTGACAGCCGCATCGCCCGCCTGCTTGCACGCACCTGGATGGAGGATGGCCACCCGGTAGCCGCCGCCGACCTGCTCTACCAACAATGGCTGCGCACGGGTACTCGTGACCAGGCCCTGCTGGCGGAAACCACCGAACTGTATCGCCGTGCCGGTCGTCTGCACCAGGCCCTGCAGCTGAGCAGCCAGATCCAGGACGAAGTGGTCAAAACCCGCCAGCGCATGGCGCTCTACCTGCAACTGGAGCAGTTTGACAAGCTGCTCAACAGTGAAGCGCAACTGGAACGCCTGCACCTGCTGGATGACGAAAACCTGCGCTACACCCTGGCCTACGCCGCTTTCCGCATGGGCCAGTTCCAGCGCATGGAAAAACACCTGCAATTCATCAAGAACCCGGACTTGTTCCGCAATGCGGCTGCCCTGCGCAAGGCCGCCAGTGAATGCGTGGACAAGGCCTGGCAATGCATTGGATAACCATGAATCCGCTGACAGCCGTTTTCTTCAATCTGTTGCTGGCCTGTCTCAGCGCACAGGCGGCGGACAGCCAGGTAGATCTTTATGTCTTTTACAATGATCTGCCCGCCGCCGAAAGCGAGGTGTGCGTAGATCAGCAATGCTACCGCCTCAATGATGATGGCGCGCTGCACCTGGCCCTGCCCGCCGGCAACCATGAATTGCGCATCAGTTCCGAGCACTGGCGTTTTCCAACCGTCGCCGGTGAAAAACTGCGCCTGATCGCCAATCGCTACCCGGATGCGCGTCCCGCCCGGCTGGACAGGCTCAGTTCTGCAAGATACCAGGAAGGCAGCGATGCCCCGCAGACAGCCGGCTACTCCGGCACGCCGGGGAAACCCGCCATCCTGTTCGGACAGGTCACATCCTCCGAAGATGGCAAGCCACTGGCCGGCGTGCATATCTTCATCAGTGGCACGACGAAGGAATTGCTGACCGATGCCCAAGGGCGTTATCGCATTGCACTGCCCCACGGTGAATATGCCATCTCCCTGCTCCACCCTCGCTACGCTACCCAAACCACCGGACAACTGCAGCTGGGTGAAGGCGTACACACCGAAAAGAATTTCCAGCTCAGCCCTGCCGGCGTGGAACTGGAAGAATTCGTGGTACTACAACCCCATATCGAAGGCTCGCTGGCAGCAGTTCTGGATGAACGCAAGAACACCGCCTCGGTCAGCGACATTCTCGGCGCGGAACAGATTGCCGCCAGCGGCGATTCCGATGCCGCTGCCGCACTGAAACGGGTCACCGGCCTCACCCTGGTGGACGGACGCTTCATCTATGTGCGTGGCATGGGCGAACGCTATTCCAGCACCCTGCTCAACGGCGCGGTCATCCCCGGCCCCGACCCCACCCGGCGGGTGATTCCGCTGGACTTGTTCCCCACCGCCATCATTCAGAGCCTGTCGGTGCAAAAATCCTTTTCTGCCAACCAGCCCGGCGAGTTCGGCGGCGGAACGGTGAACCTGCGCACCCGTGGCGTACCGGACGAAGATTTCTACCGCATTACCCTGAAAACCGGCTTCAACACGCTGACCACCGGTGAAAGCGGTGCTTTTGCGCTCTCGGGCAGTCGCGACTGGACTGGCTTCGACAACGGACATCGCGCCATGCCCGGTGCCGTGGCCGATATGCTGGCCGACACGCGCCTGCAAGAAGCCACCCGCTTCAATCCGGTGGGTTTCAGTGCTGGGGAAATCCAGCAATTGGGCCGGGAACTGAACCCCGACTGGGGGCTGGAATCCCGCACCCTGCCCCCGGATATCGGCCTGGGTCTGGCACTGGGCCAGCGCCGGGACCGTGACCACTGGGCCTACGGCTTCCGGCTGGGTGCCGGCTACAGCCAGCAATGGGACCATACCGAAGAAATTCGCCGGGAATATGCCGCCAGCCTCGGCAACAACGATGAAATCCAGCTCTCGCTGCGCAAGGACAACCGCGTGCAGGACAACGAGCGCAGCATTCGCGAACATGCCTTTGTGGCCGCCGGCGCCAACAGCGAGCTGGGCTGGGCATTCAACTACGCCGGCCTCTACCTTCGCCAAATCACCGACGAGGCCCGCGTCACCCAAGGCAACAACCGCAGCCTGGGTTCGGAATCCGAAATCCGCCGCACCTTCCTCTTGTGGGAAGAAGAAGACCTGCTGGCCCACCAACTCAGCAGCATCTTGCCGCTGGTGGCGCTGCAACCCGGTCATGAAGAACACTTCCCGCGTCTGGAGTGGCAATACACCCGCGCTCGCGCCCGCCGGCTGGCACCAGGAGAGCGGGAATACCGCTATGACGATATCGACGGCACCGGTGAGTTCGGCCTGTCCACCTTCGGCGACAGCAATGCCCTGCGCTTCTCAACCCTGCGTGATGACACCGAGGATGCCCAGGCCACCCTGCGTCTGCCCTTCGCCTTCGGCCCGCTGGACCAGGGCGAACTGTCCTTCGGGATGCGCTATACCCAAAGAACGCGCGATGCCACCATCCGCCGCTTCAAATACCTGCTGGGTCGCCAGGGCCTTCGCGAACTGGACTTGAGCCAGGAACTGGACAACCTGCTCACCGACGACACCATCGCTCCCGGCTATTTCACCCTTAGCGAAAACACCCAGGCCTCAGATGCCTACACCGCCAGCCAGCGCATCCAGACCCGTTTCGTGGAACTGGATTTCAGGCTCTGGGCACACTGGCGCGCCACCCTGGGGCTACGCGTCGAAAACAACTTCCAGCGGGTCACCAACCAGTCACGCCTTATCGACAACGCACAGGCCGTGGAAGCCCGTCTGAATACCCTCGACCGGCTGCCGGCGGCGGCTGTGACCTGGAGCTTGCGCGAAAACATGCAGTTGCGGGCCAGCTATGGCGAAACCCTCGCACGACCGGATTTCCGCGAACTGTCCGACACGCCCTTCCGCGATCCAGTCACCGATGTGGACACCATCGGCAACCCGGACCTGCAACCTACCAGCATCCACAGCCTGGATCTGCGTTGGGAGTGGTACCCCACCGGCTTCAGCAATCTGTCGCTGGCCTGGTTCAGCAAACGCTTCGATCAACCCATCGAAACCATACTGCTGCCCGGTGAAAACCTGTTGCTGACCCTGGCCAATGCCGATTCCGCCGACAACCGTGGTGTGGAACTGGAAGGGCGCACCAGACTGGAGCCGCTGAAACGCTGGGCACCGGTCAGCTGGAACGACCTGCTGGGAAAAACCAGCTTCAGCGTCAATGTGGCCCTGATCGACTCGCAAATTCATCTGGCTGCCGGTACCGCGCAGGCGCAGACCAACCAATCCCGCCCATTGCAGGGCCAGTCACCCTGGACCGCCAATGTGCAACTGCTTTACGACGACGAGGCCGCACACCGGCATTTCAGCCTGGTCTATAACGCCTATGGAGAACGCATCACCTCCGTGGGTGTAGCTGGCAAACCGGATATTTACGAACAGCCCTTCCACCAGCTGGATTTCATCTGGCGGCAACAATGGGGTGACTGGCTGCTGAAAATGAAGCTGGGCAACCTGCTGGACCCGAGCGTGGACACCCTGCAAGGCTCGGCCATCACCCGTAGCTACCGCAAGGGACGCAGCCTGTCGGCCACATTACGTTACAGCTTTTAAGCCCGCATTCCACCATCCGTACACGATTCCAAACGGTTGCCGGTGACATTCCACCATCGGCAACCACTTGGCCGAATGATGTGTTGCTGTCCATCGTCACGGCGTATTCACAAAACCGCAAAACCCCCTTCATCCCGCTGTAACAAAGCCCGCATAAGCTGCTTGCAGTTTTGACAACCACCTCGTTCAGGAGCACACTATCCATGAAAAAACTGACTCTTTCCAGCCTGGCGCTGGCCGTGGCAATGGGCGTTTCCCTGCCTGCCACCGCCACCACGCCCGACCCCTCCTTCCCGGCCGTATGGATTCCGAGTAACGGCGGCACGCCGCAAGATGGCATCGGTGCCCAACTGAGCTTCATCGACGCGCCTGTCAACGACCCGAAAACTTTCCGTACCGGCAAGATCGGCTATTTCGCTTTCTACACCAACAACGAAAACGGCGAGCCGCTGTGGCTGGCCACCAATTTCCTGCCCGTCCCCGGCATGAATGCCTATGAAGTGCCACTGGTGGTCTCCACCGGTACTGACGTGGCCGGCAGCAGCGCACCGGCACCGGCTACCGCCGGCAGTGCCACCTTGGTGTTTGAAGACTGCAACACCATCAAGTTGACCGGCCAGGGCGAAGGCGACTATGCCAGCCTGGGCAGTTTTGACATCACCTTCCACGCCCTGTCCGCCGTGGCCGGCAACATCGGCAACAGTGCCTGCCCCTATGTGGACCCCGTACCCACCACCATGGAAGCCACCACCCCCATTTGTGAAGCCGGTGGAGGTACCGCCCTGCAACCGGGTGTTTGCCAAGTGGCGGAAGGTACCTACACGCAGGACTTGACCTGGGCCAACAATGTACTCTGGCTGACCAACGGCAAGGTCAAGATCGGCGATACCAGCACGGAAAACACCCTGACCATTGCCGCCGGCACCACCGTGGCCGCCAATGTCGATTCCGTGCTGGTGGTTCAGCGCAATGCCAATATCCATGCCGTGGGTTCCCGCCTCAGCCCCATCGTAGTGACCTCCGTCAAGGATGTGGATCCGGGCAGCACACCGGTAGCCGGTGAAGTGGCCGGTGTTTATATCGCCGGTAACGCCACCATCAACAACTGCTCTGCCGGTGACCCCAACACCACCAGCGAGAACGGTGCCTGCGTGGCACTGGACGAGGCTTTGGCCGAAATCACCTACGGTGGAAACAACGATCAGGACTCCAGCGGCATCATCAAGTACATGCAGATCCGCTACAGCGGGCTGGAAATTCTGCCGGACAAGGAAATTCAGGGTCTGACCCTGCTGGGCGTGGGCGCCCGCACCGTACTGGATTACATTCAGGTACACCGCTCCACCGATGACGGTGTGGAAAACTTCGGCGGTGCCGCCCAACTGCGCCATGTGGTGGTGACCGGTGAGGAAGACGACGGCTTCGACTGGGGCTTTGGCTACCACGGCAAGGCCCAATATGTGCTGGTCTACCAGTATGCAGGACTGGGCAACCATGGCATCGAGGCTGACAACAATGAAGACAACTACGACGCCACCCCGCGTGCCTTCCCCAAACTGGCCAATTTCACCATCATTGGCCCCGGCAATAATGGTGAAGGGGTACGCTTCCGTCGCGGTACCGCTGTCAATGCCCATGGTTTTGTCATCACCGGCATGCCCAAGGAATGTGTCAACCTGGATGACGCCGCCACCTTCAACAACATTGCAGACGGCAACCTGGTGATGACCAACTCCCTAGTCTACAACTGTGACGGCGGCAACTTCGATGACAATGGCGAAGACCCCAGCGCCGTCAGCAATTGGTACGCCAGCCAGCCCGGCAATGTAGCCGATCAAAACCCCATGCTGAACGGCTATCTGCCTCGTGCGGGTTCACCGGCACTGACCGTGGATGAAAGTGAAGCCGCCCAACCGGAAGACCCCTGGCTGGAGCCGGTACGCTTCAAGGGCGCTTTTGCTGGTGAAAACGACGACTGGACCCGCGGCTGGACCATCGGCCTGCCCGTGGTCGAGCGCTGACAGAAACACCGTTGCGGTGATTTACCCTTTGAGCCCCGGCATGGCCGGGGTTTTTTCTGCCAGGGAGCGCTTTCGACCAGCGTCAGCCCAACGTTTCCGAATTTGCGGTTTGCAGCCGTTGGCGCAGATTGTCGGGCAAGGGTACGGATTTCCCTGCGGCATAATTCACCCAGACAATCACCGTTTCCCCTTCAGCCACCATCTGGCCATCATCCAGCAACAACCGGTATCGCAATACAAAACTGCTGCGGCCCGGCTTTTCACCCTGAACCTGAACGCGCAAGGTGGCCGGATAAGTCACCGGTTTCAGATAGTTGCACTGGGCGGTGGCCAGAATCGGCCCCTGCTTTTGCAGGCTGAAATCCTCGCCGATGGCTTTCAGCCATTCGATGCGGGCCTGCTCCATGTAGCGAAAATAACAGGCATTGTTCACGTGACCCAGTGCATCCATGTCGCCCCAGCGAACCGGTATGTCCACCTCAAATTCTGACATTGCGAAATCTCAATGTAAAAAAACACCTGCGTGCAAGATAACACAGGCGGCAACCCGGCAAGTTCAACACCGTGATGAAAACCGGCGACAACCGGGAAATCATCATTCCCAACAGCCAGATTTACGGTGGCACCATCACCAATGCTTCGGCCCGGCCCACCCGGCGTATCGACCTGGTGATTGGCATCGGCTACGAGGATGACCTGAAAAAAGCCAAGGCCCTGCTGGAGGAAATCCTGGCGCAGGACGATCGTATTCTGGCCGAACCGGCACCCGCGGTGGCGCTGGGTGAGCTGGCCGATTCCAGCGTCAATTTCAATGTGCGCCCCTGGGTGAATTCAGCCGATTACTGGCCAGTGCGGGCGGATCTGCTGGAAAGAATCAAGCTGACTTTCGACGAAGAAGGCATCAGCATTCCCTATCCGCAACAGGATGTGCATCTGTACCAG
>JALWTZ010000350.1 GCA_026993285.1 Lysobacterales bacterium
TTGATGGAACAGCCCATGCTCGGCACCTGCTCCCGCGGGCCCTGGCCGGTTTCGGCGATCTGCACCATGGCCTCGAACAACTCCCGCCGGGCGTTGGGTACCGGCTCCTTGCGGCTTTCATCCAGCCGGCCCCGGTACTGCAGTTCCAGGTTGGCGTTGTAACCGAAGAAATCCGGCGTGCAGACCGCCCCGTAGGCCCTGGCCACTTCCTGGCTTTCATCCAGCAGGTATGGGAAAAGGAATTTCTTCTCCTCGGCGATGCGCTGCATGTTCTCAAAGCTGTCTTCCGGGTAGTCCGTGGGGTCGTTGGCCATGATGGCCACGCTGTTGACCCCGTAGGCCTGCAGCTCGCCACAGTCGCGGATGATGCGGTCCAGCACCGATTTCACATAGGGGCAATGGTTGCAGATGAACATCACCAGCGTGCCGTTTTCGCCACGGCAATCTTCCAGTGTCCACACCTTGCCATCGACGCCGGGCAGGGAGAAATCCACTGCCGGCACACCAAAATCACAAACCGGGGTTTCGGTTCTGGCCATTTATTGCTCCTCCCGCCCTCTGACTTTTTGCGTTTCAGGCTATTGTAACGCGGTTAAGGGCCTTGTGCGGCTGTCAGGAAGGGCTGGATGAATCCTGCAACCCCTTGCGCACTCGCAGGGCAATCATCACCAGGAACCAGCCATTCATCAGCAGATCCACGGCTACCAGCACGCCAATCACCCACAACGAGGACTGCGGCCAGGTAACCGTGATCAATACCGCCATGGCCAGATCCAGTACGCCGATCAGTACCGGCATCAGCCATTTCCACGCCTGATTGCGATACTGCAGACCGTACCAGATGCGGATCACGCCCATGGCCGCAAACAGGCCGGCCAGTACCAGCGTCAGCGCGGCTGTGGCTTCCATGGGTTTCCACAGAATCACGCCTGCGCCCAGCAGATAGATCACCGCACTGAGAAAATGCTGGCTGCGCCCGGCCCAGTTCTCTTCCCGATGCGTCAGCGCATGAGCAAGCTGGAAGATACCACCGGTTGCCAGTAGTGCAGCAATGAACAGCACGCTGGCGATGGTGGTCCACACATCCAGAATCAGTCCCACGCTACCGGTAATGACCATGACGATGCCGGTTACCAGCAAGCCCTTCCAGTGTTTGGGCAGCTCTTCGAGCATTTGTTGCGCAAACCGCTCGAGATCCTGCGGGTTGATCGGTGTTTGTTCGTTACTCATGATGGTTTTCCCCGATGGTCAGTAAGCCGTGCCGAAGTGCGGGTCCACGTCATGGACCAGTCGCGGCAATTGGGCCAGCAAATGGAGGGTAAAGATGGGTCCGAGCGGGAACAGGCGATACAAATATGCCTTGCCGCCCTTGTCCGCAAACGCCTTGAGCAGGATGCGATACACGCGATAGGCATTGGTGGCCTCGCTGGCGCTCAGCTGGCCATGGGCACAAGCCCGGCTTTGTTCACCGTCATCCGTACAGTTTTTGTCCTTGAGACATTTCAGGTAACGCTTGTAGTCTTCGATATCGGTGTAGGCCTGGCCGGGCGCGTCACAGCAGTGGCTGTAGAAGTCGAACAGCCATTGGGCCACGGCTTCGTGTTCTTCCGTCCATGCCAGCCCGGCACTGGCTGCATGATCACGCACACGCTGCATCAGCTCCTCACGGGGCGTATCGCGTACGATCACACTGGGCGGAAATTCTGCCGGTGGCAGGGGGACCGGTTCCAGTACTTCCAGTATCCGCGCATGTTCTTGCATGTTCATCGGCTTTTCCCTCTTTGAATCTTGGTGAACTTTACATAAGACTGATCTGCGCTTTTTCAAGAACAGCGCTATCATCGTGGCTTTTTGGAGGTCCATGCCATGCCAGTGAATACCACCCCCTCGTATGCCGATGTTCTTGCCGCACGCCAGCGGGTTTATCGTTTTCTGCAACCCACTCCCCTCCATCATTACGCCGGGCTGGATGCGCTGGTGGGTGCGGAAATCCGCGTCAAGCACGAGAATCATCAGCCGGTGGGTGCCTTCAAGGTTCGTGGCGGGGTGAATCTGGTCGCTGCCATGGATGTGGCCACCCGCCAGCGTGGCCTGTTCACCGCCTCCACCGGCAACCACGGGCAGAGCATCGCCTTTGCCGCCCGTGCCCACGGGCTCCAGGCCACCGTGGTGGTGCCGGAAGACGCCAACCCCGGCAAGGTGGCCGCCATGCGCGGGCTGGGTGCCAGGGTGTTGCTGCATGGGCGCGATTTCGACCAGTCGCGCCAATACGCCGGGCAGCTGGCCGAGGAAAGCGGTGGCTATTTCGTCGGCCCCACCGATGCGCCATTGATCGCCGGCGTCGGCACCTACGCCCTGGAAATCCTGCAGCAATGGCCGGAGGTAGAGGCCATTCTGGTGCCCGTGGGCGCGGGCAGTGGTGCCTGTGGCACTGCCATCGTGGCCAAGGCCGTGCGTCCGGAGATACAGGTCATCGGCGTGCAATCGGCGCAGGCGCCGGCCATGCAGCAGGCCTGGAAGACTGGCCGGCTGACCGAGGGCGAGATGCACACCATCGCCGAGGGCCTGGCCACCCGCGTGCCTTTCGAGAATACCCAGCGCATCATGCGCGCCCTGCTGGATGATTTTGTACTGGTCTCCGATGAAGCGCTGCAACAGGCCGTGCTGCATTATCTGCAACACGCACACCAGCTGGTGGAAGAAGCCGGCGCGGCTGCCCTGGCGGCTGCCATTCAGCTGAAAGACCGGCTGGCCGGGCGCAAGGTCGTGGTGATCGCCAGTGGCGGTAACCTGGGGCTGCGCAATCTGCAACAGGTGCTGCAAACGGTGCAAACCTGACAGGGGGTGCAATCCGACCGCGCAGGCGCTACAATATCGCTCTATCTTGAATGAGAGATATAACAATGAGCGCTTACCTGTTTACCTCCGAGTCGGTCTCCGAGGGGCATCCCGACAAGATGGCCGACCAGATTTCCGATGCCATCCTCGATGCCATTCTCGAGCAGGACCCACACGCCCGCGTGGCCTGCGAGACCCTGCTGAAGACCGGCACCGCCATCATCGCCGGGGAAATCACCACCTCCGCCTGGGTGGATCTGGAAGATGTGGTGCGCGGTGTCATCAAGGACATCGGCTACACCAGCTCCGCCGTGGGTTTCGATGGCGATACCTGCGCGGTGATGAACATCATCGGCAAGCAGTCCTCCGACATCGCCCAGGGCGTGGACCGGGGCATGCCCAAGGATCAGGGGGCCGGCGACCAGGGCCTGATGTTCGGCTATGCCAGCAACGAAACCGATGTGCTGATGCCCGCGCCCATCACCTACGCCCACCGGCTGGTGCAGCGGCAGGCGGAACTGCGCAAGAAGGGCCTTTTGAGCTGGCTGCGGCCCGATGCCAAGTCGCAGGTGACCTTCCGGTACGAGGACGGCAGGCCCACCGGCATCGATGCCGTGGTGCTTTCCACCCAGCACGACCCGGAAATCAGCCAGGCGGACATCGAAGAGGCGGTGATGGAGATGATCATCAAGCCGGTGTTGCCGGAACACTGG
>JALWTZ010000351.1 GCA_026993285.1 Lysobacterales bacterium
AGCCCCTGGGCGTGGGTATTCTCACCACGGCGCAGAAGCAGAAAAAACTGGCCACGGAGGATGCGGAGCTGGCCCCACGGGTCATGTGCCAGCTCAACGCCGTCGGGCCGGAACTGGCCGGTATTCCAGGCGTGCATGCCATGACCGATGTCACCGGCTTCGGCCTGCTGGGGCATCTGGGCGAGATGTGCCGGGGTTCCGGCCTGGTGGCGGAAATCAGTGCCGAACAGGTGCCCCTGCTGCCACGGGTGGAACATTATCTTGCCCTGGGCTGTGTGCCGGGTGGCAGCCAGCGCAACTTCCGTGCCTATGGGCAGGATGTGGCCGGGCTGGATGATCACTGGCGCCCCTTGCTGTGTGACCCGCAAACCTCCGGCGGCCTGCTCATCGCCGTGGATGAAGCCGGGCGGGGCGCGGTGCAAGCCCTGCTGCGCGAACACGGCCTGCCGGACCAGCCCATTGGCCGGCTGCGCCCCCGGCAGGCGGACGAGCAGGTGTGGATTCATGTGCGCTGAGCGGGCGGATATCGCGCCGAACCGGCAGTTGTTCATCGACGATGTGCCGTTGATGGATGTGCGCGCGCCGGTGGAGTTTGCCAAGGGGGCCTTTCCGGCCAGTGTCAACCGGCCCATCATGACCGACGAGGAACGCCGCCAGGTGGGCATACGCTACAAGCAGGCCGGGCAGGATGCGGCTATTGCCCTGGGCAAATCCTTCTACACGCCGGCGGTGATGGCCGAGCGGGTGGCCGGCTGGAAAGCCTTTGCCCAGGCACACCCCCAGGGTTATCTCTACTGTTTTCGCGGCGGCCTGCGCTCGCGGCTGACCCAGCAACTGCTGCGGGAAGAAGCCGGGGTGGCCTACCCGCTGGTCAAGGGCGGCTACAAGGCCATGCGCCAGTTTCTGCTGCGGGAGCTGGAACGCATGGTGGCCGAGCTGGATTTCGTGCTGGTGGGCGGGCTGACCGGCAGCGGCAAGACCGATCTCATCCGCGCCCTGCCCAACGCGGTGGACCTGGAAGGGCTGGCGCACCACCGGGGTTCCAGCTTTGGCCGCCATGCCCGCGAACAGCCACCGCAGATCAGCTACGAGAATGCGCTGATCATCGCCATGCTCAAGGTGGAAGCCGCCGGCCATCGCACCATCGTCTTCGAGGACGAAGGCCATTACATCGGCCGCTGTTCCCTGCCGCAGGCGTTGAAGCCGGTGATGGACCAGGCCCCGGTGGCTGTGCTGGAGACGGACGATGCGCAACGGCTGGAAATCGCCACCCGGGATTATGTGCACCAGCTGCTGGCCGAATACCGCGGCCTCTACGCGGATGAAGAACAGGCTTTTGCCGCCTTCAGCCAGCATTTGCTGGACGCGCTGGATCGGGTGAAAAAACGCCTGGGCGGCGCCCGCCATCAGGCCATGCGCGGGCAGATGGAAGCCGCACTGCAAGCCTTGCGCGGCGGCGATGACGGCCCCTTCCGCCAGTTGATTGCCGACATGCTGCGCTACTACTACGACCCCATGTACCACTACCAGATTGGGCGAAAACAGGCGCGTATCCGCATGCGGGGGGATTTTGCCACCTTGGTGGAAGTGCTGGGGGAGGGTTCAGATATCAAGAATGCGGTTGATGGGGGGGTGATTTATTAGGAAAGAGTGTTTGGATGCGCTGTTTAATACTAGCTGTAAGGGAAATGGATTGTCTTTGGGTTAATCTGGTCAAGAAAATATATCATTTCCAATCGTTTCATTTTCCCAGAATGAAATGCTGATATTTGGGTTTTTTTCTAGGTTTTCTATGTGTTTATTAGAGAACTTAAAGGAATAGCCATGTTTTGTCTTTGTGCATAATTCTGCAATATTTTTCGTTCTCAGTGTAAAGAGTATTAACTTCCTGTCATCTGAGATGCACGCTAGTAAACTGAAAAGTGGTTCCATCCCAAAAGAATGGGAGAAATGGCTTAGTTTGTCCAAATGATCTCCTTTGATGTTGTACATCCTGCTTTCTTTTGATGCGTTTTTGAACCAGCGTGTCTTTACAGAAACTGCATATCTTGTCCCATTCTTGCTGCATATCAAATCTGCGCCAACATGGTCAACTATGGCAACCTCATAACCTTTGCGAATAAAGTCGTAATTGACTAAGGCCTCTCCAAAGTCTCCTATCTGTTTGGCAGCTCTGGAAGGGGGTGACTTGGTCATGGATACTTCCGTAACAAGTATGGTCAGTTATAGGCCGCGTCTTCGTCGTTGTCCCATACCTGGCTGAAGCGTGCTTGTGCGGCCTGCTGGTAATCCCGTTGCAGGCTTTTTTCCTGCTCCCGCTGGCGCAGGAAATCTACAAAATCCTCCACCTCCGCCAGCCGTTCCGGTGGCAGGGTTTGCAGTTTTTCCAGCATGTGCTTGAGTTGAGCCTGCATAGCATTGGTCCGGTTTCTGGCCAGTAAAACGCGATCACCACAGGCTGTCAAGGGTACTCACCCCATGGGTTGAATACCCACCGCCTTGCGCAGTTGCCGCATGAAGGGGCCGGCCTGGGCACGGGCCTTTTCCGCGCCTTTCAGCAGGATGGCTTCCATTTCCTGCGGGTGGTCCATGTAGTGCTGGTAGGCTTCGCGGGCGTCGGCCAGTTCGGCGTTGACTTTCTCGAACAGGCGCTGCTTGGCTTCTCCCCAGGCCAGGCCGTTTTCCAGATCGGCCACGAAGCTGGCGTATTCCGCATCGCTGGCAAAGGCCTGGTAGATGGGGAACAGGGCCGATTCATCGGCAAACTTGGGCTCGCCCGGTTCCTTGCTGTTGGTGACGATTTTCATGATGGCCTTGCGCAGCTTCTTCTCCGGCAGCCACAGGGGAATGGTGTTGCCGTAGCTCTTGCTCATCTTGCGCCCGTCCAGGCCGGGCAGCACGGCACGGCTGTCGTCCACCACCGCCTCCGGCAGCACGAAATGCTCACCGTAATGGTGGTTGAAGCGCTGGGCGATGTCGCGGGCCATCTCGATGTGCTGGATCTGGTCCTTGCCCACCGGCACCTTGTGGGCGTTGAACATGAGAATGTCGGCAGCCATGAGAATGGGATAGCAGAACAGCCCCATGGTGATGCCCTTGTCCGGGTCGTTGCCGCCGGCTTCCTCGTTTTCCTGCACGGCGGCCTTGTAGGCATGCGCCCGGTTCATCAGCCCCTTGGCCGTCTGGCAGGTCAGCATCCAGGTCAGTTCGGGAATTTCCGGAATGTCGGACTGACGGTAGAAGGTAGCCCGCTCCGTATCCAACCCGAGAGCCAGCCAGGTGGCGGCAATCTCCCGGGTGGACTGGTGTACCTGCTCCGGCAGCTGGCACTTGATCAGCGCGTGGTAGTCGGCCAGGAAATAGTAGGCGTTGCTGTTCGGGTCACGCGAGGCCTCGATGGCTGGCTTGATGGCACCCGCATAGTTGCCCAGGTGCGGCGTGCCGGTGGTGGTGATGCCGGTCAGTACTGTCTGCTTGCCCGCTTGGCTCATGGCAAATTCCCGTTGAAAGCTGAAGAAACAGCGGCAGATTATAGCGGCTCAAGGGCTGC
>JALWTZ010000352.1 GCA_026993285.1 Lysobacterales bacterium
CAAGAATGTAGCGCGCCTGCATCACCTGGACGAGCTGGCACGCAAGGTGCGTGCACTGGAAAAACGGCTGGCCGAGCTGGAGCCGGAAGACGACTGAACCATCTGTTGTACAATGGGCGCCGCCAATGACCGGCGGCCCACACTGACCCAGGAGTATTCGTGAACAGCGTTGATCTGAAAACCATTTTCAAGGCACTGCCGCACCGCTACCCCTTTCTGCTCATCGACAAGGTGATCGACTGGGAGAAGGACACCTGGCTGACCGGCCTGAAGAATGTCACCTTCAACGAACCCTTTTTCCAGGGCCATTTTCCGGAACATCCGGTCATGCCCGGTGTACTGATTCTGGAAGCCATGGCCCAGGCCTCCGGCGTGCATGCCTATGTCTCGCGCAGTGAAGACGAGGCCAACCAGAACCTCTATTATCTGGTGAAGATCGACAAGGCCCGTTTCCTGCAGATCGTCTCCCCCGGCGACCAGCTGGAACTGCATGTGGAACGCAAGCGCATGCTGCGCGGCATGGGCCTGTATGACACCTGTGCAAAGGTGGACGGCAAGGTGGTTTGCTCCGCCGAAATCATGTGTGCGGAACGGGCGCCGGACTGATGATTCACCCCACGGCCATCATCGACCCGGATGCCCGTATCGCCGGTGATGTCAGCATCGGGCCCTACTGCGTCATCGGTGCCGGGGTGGAAATCGGCGCCGGCTGCGAGCTGAAACACCATGTCTCCATCCAGGGGCCGTGCCGTATCGGGCGCAACAACCGTTTCTTTCCCTTCTGCTCCATCGGTGACGAGCCGCAGGACAAGAAATTCCATGGCGAGGCCTCCCGGCTGGAAATCGGCGACCACAACACCATCCGGGAATATGTGACCATCAACCGGGGCACCGAGGATGGCGGCGGCATCACCCGCATCGGCTCGCATAACTGGATCATGGCCTATGTGCACATCGCCCATGACTGCCTGTTGGGCGACAACATCATCATGTCCAATGTGGCCAGCCTGGCCGGGCATGTGGAAGTACACGACCATGCCATCCTCAGCGGTTTCGCCAAGGTACACCAGTTCTGCCGCATCGGCGCGCATGCCTTTGCCGGCATGAACAGCGACATCAACAAGGATGTGGCCCCCTATGTCACCGTGGCCCAGGACCCACGCTCGGCCATGGCCATTCCCCGTGGCATCAATGCCGAGGGCCTGAAACGGCGTGGTTTCACCTCGGAGCAGATCCGCCAGATCAAGCAGGCCTACAAACTGCTGTTCCGCAGCGGCCTGCCGCTGGGCGAAGCGCGGGATGCCATCGCCGAAATGGCGCGTGAAGAAGCGGTGCTGGAAAAACTGGTGACCTTTATCGACAACAGCAGCCGCAGCCTGCTGAAACCACCACGCGATGCGTCTGTCACTGGCAGCCGGTGAAATCTCCGGCGACCAGCTGGGTGCCGGTCTGCTGCAAGCCCTGTTGAACCTGGAACCGAACCTGCTGCCCGCCGGTATTGGCGGGCCGGCACTGGCCCGGTCCGGCTGCCGCATCTGGCAACCCATGGACATCCTTTCCGTAATGGGCCTGTGGGAAGTACTGGGCCGCCTGCCGCAACTGCTGCGCTTTCGCCGTCAATTCCTGCAACAGTTGCAGCAATGGCAACCCGACCTCTACCTGGGCATCGACGCGCCGGATTTCAATTTCCCCGTGGAAGCGCAAATGAAACGGCATGGTGTACCCGTGGTGCATTATGTCAGCCCCTCGGTCTGGGCCTGGCGGGAAAATCGGGTGAAAACCATTCGCGACAGCTGTGACCATGTGCTGTGCCTGTTTCCCTTTGAAGCGGATTATTACGCCCGCCACGACATTCCGGCCTCCTTTGTCGGCCACCCCTTTGCCCGCCAGATTCCCCTGCAACCCAACCGCCAAGCCGCCCGCGACCGTCTGGCGCTGGACGACGACCACCGTTGGGTAGCCCTGCTGCCCGGCAGCCGCATGAGTGAACTGCAACGGCTGGCTCCGATCTTTCTGCAAGCGGCCCAATCCATGCTGCGACAGGAGCCGGAACTGGCCTTCGTGCTCCCGGCCGCCGGCCCCCGGCAACAGGCCTGGCTGCAACAACAGATCAACCAGGCCGGCCTGCAGGAACATATCCTCTGCCTCAACGGCCACGCCCGCTGTGTAATGCAGGCCTGCGAAACCGGCCTGATCGCCTCCGGCACCGCCGCGCTGGAAGCCCTGCTGTGCAAACTGCCCATGGTGGTGGCCTATCAGGTGCACCCGATGACCGCCACCCTCATTCGCAGGCTCAAGCTGATGAAAACCAAGCAGTTTTCCCTGCCCAACATCCTGCACGGCGGAGAGCTGGTCAGTGAATATATCCAGGAACAGGCCACCCCGGAGAATCTGGCGGCAGAAAGCCTGCGACTGCTGCGCGATCCACGGCAACAACAGGCGCAGATCCGCCGTTTTGCCGAACTGCACCAGCAATTGCGCCGTGACAGCGACCGGCTGGCGGCGGAAGTGATACTGCGGGTGGCAAGACGATGAGCATACTGGTCATTCGCCCGGAACAGGCCCTGCCGGAACTGGATGCCGGCCTGCGGATCGCAGGCGTGGACGAGGCGGGCCGCGGCCCGCTGGCCGGGCCGGTGGTGGCCGCTGCCGTAATCCTGCCTGACCAATATCACCTGCCGGGGCTGAATGATTCCAAGAAACTGGACGCCGACCAACGGGAAGCCCTGTTCGAGCCCATCTGCCAACAGGCCACCGCCTGGGCCATTGCCGAAGTGGACGCGCAACAGATCGACCGGCTCAACATCTTCCAGGCCACCCTGCAGGCCATGTTCCAGGCCCTGAACCGGCTTGCGCCAAAGCCCGAAGCCATACTGGTGGACGGCAAGCACTGCCCGCCCTGGCCGGGGCTGCGCATGGCGGTCATCCAGGGGGATGGCCGTGTGCCCGCCATCAGTGCCGCCTCCGTACTGGCCAAGGTGCACCGAGACCGATTACTGCAACAACTGGATGGCCAATATCCCCAGTATGGTTTTGCCCGCCACAAGGGTTATCCTACCAGAGCGCATCTCGAAGCCCTGCGCGAGCACGGCCCCTGCCCGGTCCACCGGATGAGCTACCGCCCTGTTCGCGAAGCCATGGAGCAACGCGGATGAACGAAGCGCGTTTTGCCCATCTGCATCTGCACAGCCAGTACAGCCTGCGCGACAGCACCATCCGCATCCCCGCCCTGCTCGACCGCCTCAAGGAGCAGGGTGCCACGGCCTGTGCACTGACCGACGACAGCAACTTCTTCGGCCTGATCAAATTCTACCGGGCCTGTGAAAAAGCCGGCATCAAGCCCATTGCCGGCATGGATGTCTGGGTGGCGCCGGAACTCGGCAAGGCCGAGGAACAACCCGAACGGGCCATCCTGTTGTGCAAGAACCATCAGGGTTATCGCCACCTCTGCCAGCTCATCTCCCGTGCCTATCAGGAAAACCGCATCCATGGCCGTGCCGTGATCCGCGCGGAATGGCTGAAGTTGAAAGCCGACGGCCTGCTC
>JALWTZ010000353.1 GCA_026993285.1 Lysobacterales bacterium
GAATAGCCCGGATAAAGGTCTTCGAACCATTCTCCGTTGAAATAGGGCCAGGCACGCGCATCGAAGGCCGTTGCCTGCGCTTCGGAGAAACGATTCAGCCAGCGGTGAATGCGCGGATGCACACGGGTGTTGATGGGCTCACGCGGCGGGGCGAACAGATAGGTATCCATGGCGCCCTGTTCATGGGCGTCGATCATGAACACCGGCCGCCAGCGGTTCATGGCCCGGATGCGGCCCACGGTTTCCGGGTGAATGCCGAAGATGAAATCCCGATTGAGATCAAACCAGTAGTGATTGGTGCGACCATAAGGCCAGCGGCCACGATGCTGCAGGGACTGATGATCCACATTGGGTTGCTGGCCGGCAAACTCACGCATGGATTGCACGAAACGGGCTCGACCATCCGGGTTCATGCTGGGGTCGACGACAATCACCAGCTCGCTCAACAGCTGCTCGACTTCCTTGCTTTCGGAAGCGGCCAGCCAGTAGAGCAGTGCCAGGGCCGCGTCCGAGCCGGATGATTCGTTGCCGTGAATGGAATAGGCCATCCAGGCCACCGCCGGCGTCTGTGCAATCAGGCTTTCTGCTTCCTGATCGCTCAGGCCCTCCGGATCATGCAAACGCTGCATGGCCTGCTGCACCGCATCCAGCTGATCCATGCGCGCCGGATCGGTGACCACCACCAGTACCAGTGGTCGTCCTTCATGGGTCTGACCGTAAGTCTCCAGCTTCAGGCGCGGGCTTTGTTTTACCCAGGTTTTCACCGCCTGCAGCAATTCTTCCGGGCTGACCGGGCGCTGGCCCAGTGGATGGCCCAACAGCTGTTCCGGTGGGGTGATATCCTTGCGGTATGGCCCCGCCGGCAACAGCGAATCATATTGCAAGGCCTGATCGACATCGGCGGTGGTGACATAATCCATGGCTTGCACAGCCTGGCAAGCCAGCAGAAAAGCAAACAAGATCCGTTGAACCATGAGCATGACCGGAAAGGTTGAAAGCCGGGAGCATACAACAGAATCCAGCAACCTGTTGTCGGTTGCCGGCAAAAAAACAGGTGGGGTTGCTACCCGTCCTCTTCAGGCATCAGACCATGCTCCATGGCCAGTCGCATCAGCTCCACATCGGTCTCTACCCCCAGTTTTTCAAAGATGCGATGGCGGTAGGTGGAAACCGTCTTGGGGCTGAGATTCAGTTCTTCCGCAATGGCCGTGGGTTTCATGCCCTTGAGATTCATCAACAGCACTTCCAGTTCTCGCGCGGAAAGCTCGTCAAAGGGTGATTGCTTGCCACTCATCAGATCTTCAGTGATCTTCTGCGCGATTTCCTGGCAGATATAGCGCTTGCCCACCGACACCCGGCGGATGGCATCAATGACTTCTTCAGCCGGGTTGTCCTTGGTGAGATAGCCGAGCGCGCCCAGATCCAGCAACATCTTGGGAAAGGAAACCTTTTTCATGGAAGTCAGGGCGATGATGGCCAGATCCGGCATGGACTGCCGCAACTTGCGCGCCACTTCCACGCCACTGACCCCAGGCAAGCTGAGATCCAGCAGGACGACATCCGGCTTGAGCTTGCGTACCTCGCGCAAAGCCGTTTCGCCATCCGGCATTTCCCCCACCACTTCCAGATCCCTCTCCTTTTCCAGCACCATCCGTAGCCCGGTACGCACGATATCATGATCGTCCACCAGACAGATGCGGATCATTCCACGCCCCCTTTTGCACAAAAAAGGACAATCATGAAGGAAAAATCCCCGTTTTGCCAAGGTACTTTGGTCATGGTCTCCCTGGTTTTGTGAAGCCGCTCAAGTGTCAGCCGGTTCGAACCTCCATCTGCTACTGCATGTCCAGGCATTGTCAGAACAAAAACAGCCTGCTATCATCCACTGTAATAACACGCTAATACAGTAAAACATGAAGCCCAAACCGCGAGAAGAAGCCCTGGCCTGGCAGGAACAGCTGGACGGTCTGGCTCAGGCCCTGAGCCGCCTGCCGGACTGCGCCAGCATCCGCGCCTTTCTGCTGGATCTGTGCACACCGGCGGAACTGCAGGCCATGGCCGACCGCTGGCAGGTGGTACAGTTGCTGCAGCAGGGGCTGTCCTACCGCGCCATCCATGACCGTACCGGCGTCAGTGTCACCACCATCGGCCGGGTGGCCCGTTTTCTCGAACTGGGCAACGGCGGCTACCAGGCCGCGCTGCAAACCCTGAACAAACAAGAGAACAACCCATGAGCCAACGACTGAAAATCGCCATACAGAAATCCGGCCGGCTGACGGAAAAATCCCTGGAACTGCTGGAGCGCTGCGGGCTGGAGTTCACCCGCAGCAAGGACGAGCTGTTCTGTTTCGGCCAGAACATGCCCGTGGACCTCCTGCTGGTACGGGACGACGACATTCCCGAATTCCTGCGCGAAGGCATCTGCGACCTGGGCCTGGTGGGCGACAACGTGGCCGAGGAAAACCGCCTCAAGGCCCAGGCCAAGGGCCAGCCCTACCCCATCGAACGCGTGCGTGGCCTGGGCTATGGCCGTTGCCGGCTTTCCATCGCAGTGAAAAGGGATTTCGACTACCAGTCCATCGAACAGCTGGCCGGCCGTCACATCGCCACCAGCTACCCCTATCTGCTGCAGGATTTCCTCGAACGCAACGGGGTACAGGCCGGCATTGCCTACCTCTCCGGCTCGGTGGAAATCGCCCCCCGCCTGGGCACGGCGGAAGCCATCTGCGACCTGGTTTCCAGCGGCGCCACCCTGGCGGCCAACAACCTGAAGGAAGCGGAAATCATCTACCGCTCGGAAGCCGCTCTCTACCAGCGCAAGCTGGACGACCAGCCGGAAAAGCAGGCCCTGCTGCAACGGCTGCTGGTGCGGCTGGATGCCGTGCTCAAGGTGGCGGAAAGCAAATACGTCATGCTGCACGCCCCCAAGGCGCAACTGGATGCCATCTGCCGCATCCTGCCTGCCGCCGAGGCCCCCACCATCCTGCCACTGGGGGGCCGGGAGGATACCGTGGCCGTGCATACCCTCTGCCGTGAAACCGTGCTCTGGGAACACCTGGAACAGTTGCAGGAAGCCGGTGCCAGCGCCATTCTGGTGCTGCCGGTGGAAAAGATGCTGGGTTGAGCCATGAAAATCCTGCGCTGGAACGAACTGGATGAAAACGCCCGGGCCCAGGCCCTGGCCCGGCCGGAACTCAACCGCAACGAACAGCAGCGGGCACAGGTGGCGGAAATCATCCGCCAGGTGCGTGAACAGGGAGACGCCGCCCTGCTGCGTCTGAGCCGGCAGTACGACCCCTGCCCGCCGCAACAACTGCAAGTACCAGCGGAAGCGCTGGCCGCCGCGCCGGAACGGATCGACCCCGCCGTGCGCCAGGCCATGGAAAACGCCATCGCCCGCATCCGCGCCTTTCACCAGGCCCAGATGCCGGCGGACATCCGGGTGGAAACCGCCCCCGGCGTGGTCTGCGAAAAAATCAGCCGCCCCATCCAGCGGGTGGGCCTGTATGTACCGGCCGGTACGGCACCGCTGCCCTCCAC
>JALWTZ010000354.1:0-2567 GCA_026993285.1 Lysobacterales bacterium
ATCAACATCTGTAGCGATACCTTGATCGAGGCCAGCGAAATCCTGCAGGTGAAACTCTCCGGCCCCACCGGTGCCATCATCCAGTTCGATACTGCCGACGGCACCATCATCAACGACGACGGCCAGCCGGATGTGCGCGTCTACGACCGGGTGGCCTACGAACCGGCCAGCGGCAGCCAGACCGAACTGATGGAAGTGGTGCTCAGTCGCCCCTACACCCTGCCGGTGAGTGTGGATTACAGCACCCAGGATGTATCCGCCAGCGCGGGCACGGACTACCAGGCCGCCAGCGGCACGGTCACCATCCCGGCCGGCCAGACCCGGGCCACCATCAGCCTGAACCTGCTGGCGGACGGGGCTTCCGAAGGGCCGGAAGTGTTGCAGGTCAACCTGAG
This sequence comes from Lysobacterales bacterium, assembly GCA_026993285.1. Lineage (GTDB taxonomy): Bacteria > Pseudomonadota > Gammaproteobacteria > Xanthomonadales > S139-57 > S139-57. Next base: position 396 of record JALWTZ010000354.1, read on the forward strand.
CAATGTGCAAAACGGCATTCTCAAGGACGCCACCGGGGTGATGATCATCCTGGATGCCGGCCAGCGGCCGGAAACCCGCCTGCAGCAGGAAAACCGGAACGGGGTGAACAATGTGGTGGGCCTGGCCCGGCCCGCTGCCCTGGCCCTGAGCCCGGACGGCCAGCACCTCTATGTCACCACCCTGGTGGACCTGTCGGTGGTCTGGTTCGATGTGGATGGCGACAATGGCACGCTGACTTTCAATGGCATGGTGGACAACAACACCACCGGGGTAGAAAACGCCGCCCTGGACGGTGCCTGGTCCATCGTCATCAGCAATGACGGCAATCATGTCTATGTGGGGGCGCAGAACGATGCCGCCATTTCCCACTTCAGCCGCAACAGTGCCGACGGCAGCCTCAGCTATGTGGAACGGGTGGACAGCAGCGCGGCCGGCAATGCCCTCACCGGCCTGCGTGCCTTGCGCCTGAGCCCGGATGGCAAACACCTCTATGCCGCCGGCAAGAATGCCAATGCCATTGTCTGGTTCAGCGTGGATGCCGCCACCGGCAGCCTGAGCTATCAGGGCAAGTTGAGCACGGCGGACAACGGACTGAGCTTCCTCATGGGCCCGTCCGACCTGGCCCTGACCAGCGATGGCAGCCGTCTCTACGCGGCCGCCGACTTCGGTCAGGCCCTGTTTGCCTTCAACCGCGACAGCAACAGCGGTGCCCTGAGCCTGATCGCCAGCTACAAGGAAGGTGTCAACCAGATTACCGGCCTGAATGCGCCTTCCGCCGTGCGCATTGCCCCGGATGACGGCCATGTCTATGTCACCGCCCGTGCCGACAGCACCGTGGCCGAGTTCGCCATCCAGCCCGATGGCAGCCTGAGCCACCAGCGCACCCTCAGTGGCGGCAATGGCGACTTTGCCGCCCTGCAGAACCCGCCGGCACTGGATGTCACCCCCCAGGGCAACCGGGTATTCGCCCTGGGCCAGGACGACTCCTCGCTGGTGGTCTTCTCCCGCGAGACAGACCCCACGGCCAGCAACTACGGCCAGCTGGGCTTTCTGGATGTGAAACTGGACGACAGCTCGGCGGTGAGCAACCTGGGCGGGCCGGTGAACCTGATCCACTCCGCGGACGGCAAGTGGATCTTCGTCGCCGCCAGCCAGGACAACACCGTCGCTGTGTTCAGCAACGAAAGCCTGTTCCCGCTGTTTATCGATGGCTTCGAATAGGCAGCAGCCAGGCCCTCAACCCCAAAAACCGCAGCCACCGGGCTGCGGTTTTTTTGATGTTTATTGACTGTCCAGCCAAACAACCGGTTTGCAAGGTCAAGCAGGGTGGTTTATTGGTGGTCATGAAAGGAAAAATGGCGGAGAGGGAGGGATTTGAACCCTCGGTACGCTTGCGCGTACACCTGATTTCGAGTCAGGCCCGTTCGGCCACTCCGGCACCTCTCCTAAACTATGTTTCATGCATGACGGCTGCGCCGTGCGTACACCTGATTTATTCGCCTCGTCCCTGAGGCTCACCCCCCTGATTACATCAGTGGGGCCGCCACAAGTGGCGTTCCGCAGCGCTCCCTGCGCTGCTGGTCGAGTCAGGCCCGCTACGAAATGCTGTCCCTGCATTTCGCCCGTTGGGCCGCCCTTCGGGCGTTCAAAATCGTTCCGGACGATTTTGTCGGCCACTCCGGCACCTCTCCTAAACTGTGTTTCATGCATGACGGCTGCGCCGTGCGTACACCTGATTGATTCGCCTCGTCCCTGAGGCTCACCCCCCTGATTACATCAGTGGGGCCGCCACAAGTGGCGTTCCGCAGCGCTCCTTGCGCTGCTGGTCGAGTCAGGCCCGCTACGAAATGCTGTCCCTGCATTTCGCCTGTTGGGCCGCCCTTCGGGCGTTCAAAATCGTTCCGGACGATTTTGTCGGCCACTACGGCACCTCTCCTAAACTATGTTTCATGCATGACGGCTGCGCCGTGCGTACACCTGATTGATTCGCCTCGTCCCTGAGGCTCACCCCCCTGATTGCATCAGTGGGGCCGCCACAAGTGGTGTTCCGCAGCGCTCCTTGCGCTGCTGGTCGAGTCAGGCCCGCTACGAAATGCTGTCCCTGCATTTCGCCCGTTGGGCCGCCCTTCGGGCGTTCAAAATCGTTCCGGACGATTTTGTCGGCCACTCCG
>JALWTZ010000354.1:2667-13556 GCA_026993285.1 Lysobacterales bacterium
GTTCCGCAGCGCTCCTTGCGCTGCTGGTCGAGTCAGGCCCGCTACGAAATGCTGTCCCTGCATTTCGCCCGTTGGGCCGCCCTTCGGGCGTTCAAAATCGTTCCGGACGATTTTGTCGGCCACTCCGGCACCTCTCCGAAACTGTGTTGCAGGCAGGTTGGCGGTACTGCGGATACCTGCACGGCAAGCCCGCGCATTGTAGCAGAAACCGCTTTTGGCGGGCAGGCGGTACAATGGCCGTTTTGCGCGGGTTGGGTGGATGAATTTCGTACTTCCCCTGTTGGCGTTGCTGGTGGTACTGGCGTTGTTCAGCCCCGGAGTGCGCAATCACCGCACATGGCAGGCGACGGTAACGCCGCTGGCTTCCATTATCGGCAGTGGCTTTCTGGTGGTGGCCCCCTTGCTGGGTCATCTCATGGGGCGGGATGCCTGGCTGGGCATGAATCTGATCGTATTGTTGGCCTATGGCATCGGCGCGGTGATTCGTTTCAATATTGCCGAGGTGGAACCCCGCATGCAGCAGGGCCGGCTGGACGGGGCAGGGCATTGGCTGGAGCGCTTGTCCAACCTGGCGCTGTCGCTGGCCTATGTCATCTCCGTGGCCTTCTATCTGCGCCTGTTATCAGCCTTCGCCCTGCGCGGGCTGGGTATGGAAAGTGATCTCTGGGCGGACCTGCTCACCAGCGCCATTCTAGCCATCATCGGTGGCATGGGGCTGGTCTATGGCTTGAAGGCGCTGGAGCGGCTGGAGGAATACTCGGTTTCCATCAAGCTGGCGGTGATCGCCGCCCTGCTGCTGGGCCTGGCGGTGCATGATACGCGTACCGGTTTTGATCTCTCCTCCGTGGCGGTGGTGGACTGGAGCCATGCGGAATCCTGGCGCGTGCTGGCCGGTCTGCTACTGGTGGTGCAGGGCTTTGAAACCTCGCGTTACCTGGGTAACGCCTATGACGCGGACCTGCGCATCCGCAGCATGCGTTACGCGCAATGGCTTTCCGGCGGCATCTATCTGCTGTTCGTGGCGCTGGTCACGCCCCTGCTGGGCATGGTGGAAGGGGGCCCGGTGGACGAGACGGCGGTGATTGATCTGGCCGCCCAAGCCGCCTGGATTCTCGGCCCCATGCTGGTGCTGGCGGCCATCATGAGCCAGTTCAGCGCGGCGGTGGCCGATACCGTGGGCGCGGGTGGGCTGGTGGCCGAGGAAAGCGGGCACAGGATCCCGGAGAAAAAGGCTTACGCGCTGGTCACCGGGCTGGGTATTGTGCTGGTCTGGGGGGCCAATCTCTATGAAATCATCGCCCTGGCTTCCCGTGCCTTTGCGCTGTACTACCTGCTGCAAAGCTTGCTGGCTCTGCGTCTGGCCCTGCGGCGATCTTCCCGTTCCTGGCTACAGGTGCTTTTCTTCTTGCTGATGGCTGCCGTACTGTTGGCCGTGGTGCTGTACGGCAAGGCCGTGGGCTGAGTGACAAGCTAATGAACTGCTGAAAGTGTGACCAGGCACTCAAATCAATGCCCTGGAGCTTGCCACTATAAACAACAAAGGGTGTAAATTTATTTACAAAAGTATACAATGTCGGTTGAATCACATGAGGAAAGCACCATGCGCAATCGAATCATCGTCATTATTCTGTTTGCGGTTCTGGGCTGGGGTCTGGCACAGGGAGATGACTGGATCTTTAGGGCCGTTTTCTCCAACCTGGCGTTGCAAAGTGGCCCGTCCATCAATTCCACCAGTGCCAATGGCCCGGCGGGGAGCCAGCCGGTACCCTTGCAGCCCATGATGCAGCTACCCGGCTTTTCCCTGCTGGCAGCCAATGATCTGGGCATGCACTGTGCGGATCAGGATTTTCAGGTGATGAGTATCCTGCCGCCGTTCAATGTCATGCATGCACAGGTGATACAGCGCGGGCGGGGTGATGATGCACGCATACTCGGCCCGGATGATGTGGAAGTGGTCTACAGTGCCGGTGCATCTGCTGACGACCCTTCCAATAGCAAGCCCACGGCACAGGAACAGGGCACGGATGTGTTCAAGAGCAATTTCTGGGAAATCAACCCGGCCACGGGGAACAGTTGGGGTTTTGATGGATATGATCCTTTGTATCCAACTGGAGTCCTCTCCGGGTTTTCGCAATCCGTGGATACCGGCCTGCCATCACCGGATAATCATGCATTGCACCTGGGGCCGGATGGCATCCCCGGCAGTGGTGATGAGTACCTGACCGCGACACAGCAGGTTATGCCCGGCATTGGTGGAGCGTATGTCCGCAATGACCCGCAGCCTTTTGCCCGTTTTGATGACAGTCTGCCGTTTTTTATCGACTTTCCCTTTGGTTATATGGTGAACCGTGCGCGTTGGTTCTCGGCTGAAGGCGTGCCGCTGTTTTCGGTGGATGATCAGGGCCGTGAAAACCCCTATCCGCTCAGTCGGGTACAGGCCATTGCCAAGGCAGGAAACAGTATGGGACTGGATGCCGGTACCGTGCTCGCTACCCTGGAAATCGTCACTCCCATTTCGGCCGAAGCGGACTGTCAAAATTGTCATGCCACTTTCGGCGAGGGCCTGAGCAATGGTGAGGCCAGTGATTTCGCATCGGTCAGAAAATACAAGGATGGACAGACACCTTGGCCCATTGCATCCATGGATGACGTCACGGTACCGGGGCCGCAAAAGCTGCTGAATGCTGCCAAGTTGAATATCCTGCGCCTGCATGATGCCAAGCATGGAGACCGTTATACCAGCAGCATCGATGGCAGCAGCACACCCTGCATGAACGGCACGGAATCTTCCTGTCTGGGTAATCGCACACCGGTGCAGTGTTCCTGGTGCCATTATTCCCCCGCGCTGGATCTGGCCCAGCTGGGCCCGGTGGATGAAACCGATCACGGGCCCAATGGCCGGCAGCAGACACGCCATTCATCCATGTCCAGGGTGATGCATGGCCACCATGGGCAATTTGCCGAGCTGTTTCCGGATATGCCTGCACCGGGTGGGCGAGATCCGCAAGTGGCCAACGATATTCTCACCAAAACCTGCTACAGCTGCCATCCGGGCAAGCGTACCCAGTGCCTGCGGGGCGCCATGGCCAAGGCGGGGGTGCAGTGCCAGGACTGTCACGGCCAGATGCGCCATGTGGGCAATGATTTCAGCGAATACCTGACACAGGCCGGATTCCCCGCTGGCGCGAACCTGAACAAACGGGTGCCCTGGGCCACTGAACCGCGTTGTGATGCCTGTCATGTGGGTGATGCGCTGGAGAACCTGAAAGATACCGCGACCGTACCGGTGGCCGAAGACGGTATTCGCTTGCTGCAGGCCTGGCATCTGGCGGAAGGCAAGGATGCGGCAGGCAACCCGGATGGGTCGGAAGTGGTGATCAACAATACACCTGCCAATCACCGCTTTGGTCAGGACAAGCCCCTGTTTCGATTGAGTCATGGCCACGGTGGGGTGATGTGTGAAGCCTGCCACGGTAGCACGCACGCGGTGTATCCCAACCCCAAGCCGAATGCCAATGACAATGTGGCTGCGAACCAGTTGCAAGGGCATGTCGGCACCATCAGGGAATGTACGGTTTGCCACGAAGGCAATCTGGGCAATACGATGGAAGGCCCGCATGGCATGCATCCGGTGGGTGATACCCGCTTTGCTCGTGGTGGACATGAAGAGCTGGCCGAGCACAACAGTGGCCAATGTGCCGCCTGTCATGGTGCCAACGGGGAAGGCTCGGTATTGTCCGTGGCAGCGGTGGAGCGCACACTGGAATGCAAGGACAGCCGCGGCAGCCTGTGCAGTGGTGGCGAGCATCAACCAGCGGTGATTACCCAGGGTACACCAGTCAGCTGTGGTCTGTGTCACCGGAATTACCTTTCCAATGGGAGTCAGGGAGGTGGTGAAGGCGGCGGAGGCGAAGGGGATCATGACGATGATGACGAACATGACTATGGAGAGGATGGCGATAATTGATAGAAGTGCATATCATTGGAATGAATGACCATTAAGAAGCGGCAAACCTGGTTTGCCGCTTCTTGTTTTAGATGATGGAAACCTGAAGACGGGGCAGTGTTCAGAGGAAGGTGAGCTGGTTACCGCGTCTTGGAAAGAACGGATGCCCGTAGTACTGTGTGCGTCTGCTTAAAAGGCAAACTCACATGAAACTGACACCCGAATACCTGCGCAGGCACCTCATCGGCGCGGATGCGCCCTTCTGCACGCCCTTTGGTCCACGGCTGATGACCTATTGTGACTACACGGCTTCCGGTCGTACCCTGCGTTTCGTGGAAAAGTACCTGATGCGCCTGCAGCGCCACTATGCCAATACCCACACCGAAGACGACATGACCGGGCGTTCCATGACCCGGCTGTTGCATGATGCCGAGCAGGCCATCAAGCGGCATGTGGGCGCGGGCGAGGACGACGTGCTCATTGCCACCGGCACCGGCGCCACCGGGGCCATCAACAAGTTGCAACAGATTCTCGGCATCTACCTGCCGCCGGGTACGCGCCGGCGCATTGAAAGCCTGACCGGCCAGCCGCTGGCAGACCTGCGTGAACAGTGGCCGGTGGTGTTCATCGGCCCCTATGAGCACCATTCCAACGAGATCTCCTGGCGGGATGGCCTGTGCGAGGTGGTGGAAGTGGAACTGGACGCCCGCGGCCATATCGACCTGGACCATCTGCAAGCCCTGCTCACCGACCCGCGCTATGCCGGGCGGCAGAAAATCGGTTCCTTTTCGGCAGCTTCCAATGTCACCGGCCTGATCTCGCCTGTTCGCGAACTGGCGGCACTGTTGCACCGGCATGATGCGCTGGCCTTTTTCGACTACGCCGCCAGCGCGCCCTATGTGCCCATCGACATGCACCCGGCGGATGCAACGGCAGAGAACGATACCCACCTGGACGCGGTGTTCATCTCGCCCCACAAGTTCATCGGCGGGCCGGGTTCCAGTGGTATTCTGGTGTTCAACCGGGCGCTGTACGACCGCTGCCTGCCACCCACGGTCAGTGGCGGTGGCACGGTGAGCTATGTGGCCCGCCACCAGCATGATTTCATCGAGGATATCGAGGAACGGGAAAAGGCCGGCACGCCGGGCGTGTTGCAGGTTTTGCGGGCGGCATTGAGCTTCGAGATCAAGGCCCGGGTGGGCACGGCGCAGATCGAAGCCATCGAACAACGCTGGCTGAAGCGTGCCTTCGAACAGTGGCAGGCCCATCCGCGGATCGAAATACTGGGCGACCCCGAGCCGGAAAACCGCGTGGCCATCGTTTCTTTCAACATCCGCACGCCCGAGGGGCGTTACCTGCACCCCCGCTTCGTCACCGTGCTGCTCAACGACCTGTTCGGCATCCAGTCACGGGCGGGCTGCTCCTGCGCCGGCCCCTACGGGCATCGCCTGCTGGGCATCGGAGAGGAAGAATCGGAACACTACCGCTGCCTGATCGGCAAGGGCTACGAAGGCATCAAGCCGGGCTGGTGCCGGCTGGGCTTCCACTACACCATGGATGAAGCCGAAGTGGATTTCATCATTGAGGCCGTGGCCTTCATCGCCGAGCACGGGGCACGGTTTCTGCCCTGGTACCGTTTCTGTGTCAAACAGGCCTGCTGGCAGCATATCCAGGAACCGGAATCCTGCCCGCAGTTGTCGCTGGATGATGCCTTTCAGGCGGATGACAGTTGCCCGCAACCCTTGCCGGTGGGGGTGCGTCAGCAGCTTTACCGGCAGTATTTCGAGGAAGCGCGCCAGTGGGCAGAAGCGGCAGAAAAGCGCCCGTCCCTGTCGCTGGAAGTGGAAGACGAGGAAGTGGCACAAATCATTCAGGAGCGTTTTGTACTCTAGTCGCTGGCGCCACCCCGCTTGTTGCGACCTGACCGGCTTGCGCTGGCAGCCTGCAAAACCGGTAATCAGCACGGTTGCATGCCCCGGGGAGCGAACAGCTCGGGTTGGGCGGCCAGTTCCTCCGCCATGTGTTCACGGAAGGCGCGTACCCGTGCATTGTGTCTCAGGTCCGGGTGATACAGCAGCCACAAACCCAGATTGTGTTGCGGATCGGGTGGTACGAATCGCTCCAGGGCCGGGTCCTGATCACCGAGAAAACAGGGCAGGTAGGCCAGGCCCAGGTCCTGTTTCAGCGCAGCCAGCGTGAGCAGGGTATCATCGGAATAGAAACGGTGGAGTTGTCTGCCAGCCGTGTCTTTGGTCCAAGTGCGATGAAAGCCGCAACATTCAATACCCAGCCATTCCGGCTCTTCCGCGGATGCGCGGATGCTGGCCAGATACCGGCGGCTGCCATAAACGGTGGAAGTTACGGTGGCCAGTCGTTTGCCGATCAAGGTTTCTCCAGGCGTATTGGTGAGGCGAATGGCTACATCGGCTTCACGCCGTGGCAGGCTGATATAGGCATTGGTGGTGCTGATGTGCAGCTCGATCGCGGGATAGGCCCGGCTGAAGCGGGCAAAGGACGGCATTAACACGGTGGAAGCCATATTGTTGATGGCGGTGACGCGCAACTGGCCCTTGAGGCGGGCATTGCGACCAAAGACGCTGCCATCGGCCTGCAGCAGTGCCTTTTCCATCTGTTCCGCGGCTTCCAGCAGATGTTCGCCGGCGGCGGTGAGGTTGTAGCCATTTTTCTTGCGATCCAGCAGTCGGGAACCGATCCGTTCTTCCAACACCTTGAGGCGGCGGGAGACGGTGGAATGCTGCACTTCCAGCTTGCGCGCACCCCCGCTGATGGAGCCCTCTCGCGCCACGGCCAGAAAAAATCGGAGATCGTCCCAGTTCATGCCTTGCTCCACGCCTGGATGATTTATGCACATTATGTTTCATTTTTTGGGGAATTGTCGCCCCGGATGAAAGGCGTAGTCTGATCCGTGCATTCAACAAGAGAGGAGGCACATCATGAATCAGGCCATATTCGATCCGGTTCAGTACAAGAAAACCACCCGCCAGCAATGGGATCACGCAGCAGAAGCCTGGTACAACTGGGGCACACTGCTGTCCCGCTGGTTGGGGCCTGCAACGGAAATCATGCTGGACATGGCCGGTGTGAACGAAGGCAAGAGGGTGCTGGATGTCGCGGCAGGTGCGGGTGAGCAGACCCTGGCGGCAGCACGGCGTGTGGGTCCGTCCGGCAGGGTACTGGCTACTGATCTGTCTCCGGCCATTCTGGAGTATGCTCGTTCTTCTGCGCGCCTGGCCGGGTTCGACAACATTGATACGCAAGTGGTGGATGGGGAGGCGCTCGATACACTCCAGGCCGAGCCGTTCGATGCAGTGATCTCCCGTGTAGGGTTGATCTATTTCCCCGACCAGCAAAAGGCGCTGGCTGGCATGCGCAAGCAGTTGAAAGCCGGTGGCAGGGTGGCTGCCATGGTGTATTCCACGGCGGAAAAAAACGGGTTTTTCTCCATCCCGGTTTCCATCATCCGCCGCCGGGCTCAACTGCCGCCACCGTTACCCGGCCAGCCCGGCCCCTTCAGCCTCGGTGACAAGGATGTGCTGCGCAAGACGCTGGAAGACGCGGGATTTTGCGATGTGGAAATCGAAACCATTGATGCACCGGTTCGTCTGCCATCGGCGGCGGAATGCCTGCAATTCGAACAGGAATCCTTCGGCGCGTTGCATCAGATGCTGTCCGGCTTGTCAGCCACCGAACAGGATGAAGCCTGGGACGAGATTGAACAGGCCTTGTCACAATTTGAAAAAAACGGCCAGTTTACAGGCCCCTGTGAAATGCTGGTGGCAGCCGGTACCAAACCGGCGGAGCATTGAGCCGTGTGCCGTGTTGCCATCGTCCAAACCGCTCCGGCCATGCTCGACAAGGATGCCGGCATTCGCAAGGCTGTAACCCGGTTGGAAGCGGCAGCGAATCAGGGTGCGGTGCTGGTGGTTTTCTCCGAAACCTTCCTGCCCGGTTACCCGGCCTGGGTGTGGCGGCTGCGCCCAGGGGCTGACTGGCAATTATCGGAAGCGCTGTATCAGCGCTTGACGACTCAGGCAATCGATTTGGCAACGGATGATTTGCTGCCATTATGCGAAGCCGCCCGTCGTCTTCAACTTACGGTAGTGCTGGGCGTGGTCGAGCGTGACCCGGATTATGGCCGTACCACGCTCTATAACACCGTGGTTATCATCGGCCCGGATGGGTCGATGCTGAACCGACATCGCAAGCTCATGCCCACCAACCCGGAGCGCATGGTATGGGGCCTGGGGGATGCCAGCGGCCTGCGTGTGGTGGAAACAGCGGCTGGACGATTAGGTTCGCTGATTTGCTGGGAAAATTACATGCCGCTGGCCCGCTATGCATTGTACGCACAGGGCATGCAAGTGCATATTGCGCCAACCTACGATACAGGTGAAGGCTGGCTGGGCACGCTGCAGCACATTGCCAGGGAAGGCCGTTGCTGGGTGTTGGGTTGTGGTCATCTACTGCGCGGCCGGGACCTGCCCGAAGACCTGCCCGGCCGCGAGCAACTCTATCCGGACCCGGAAGAATGGATTAACCCCGGTGATTCGGTGGTGATCGAACCCGGTGGCCGCGTGGCCGCCGGCCCGCTACATGAGGAGGATGGCCTGCTGATTCACGATATCGATCCAGCGCAAACCGCGGTTGCCCGGCGTGCGCTGGATGTCACGGGTCACTATGCCCGCCCGGATATTTTCCAGTTGCGTGTGCATCGGGCGACTTTGTCACCTGTGGCATTCGATGAGGGTGAAGTGTCTCGGCCTACTCCGAGCGCAACGCCTCCACCGGATTGAGCCCGGCGGCCTGCAGGGCCGGGATGGTGCCGGCCAGCAGGCCGATGAGCAGGGAAAGCCCAAGGGAGAGGGCGACATAATCCCAGGCAATGTGTACCGGCAGCGCCGGCAGCAGCCATTGCAGCAGGCCGGCCAGGCCCAGGCCCAGCCCCAGGCCGGCCAGCCCGCCCAGGGTGCCGAGCACGGCGGATTCCGCCAGAAACAGGGCCACGATTTGCCGCCGGGGCGCGCCCAGCGCGCGCAGCAAGCCCACCTCGTGCATGCGCTCCTGCACCGAGATGGTCATGATGGTGAAAATGCCGATGCCGCCGACCACCAGTGAAATGGCACCCAGGGCGGCCACGGCGAAGGTCAGCACATCCAGCACCGAGCCGAGCACTTCCAGCATCTGGTCCTGGGTGATAATGGTGAAATCCTCGCGCCCGTGCAGGGCGATCAGCCGTTGCCGGATGCGCCCGGCCACCGTATCGGCCTTCGCGTTGGCCGTGTAGAGTACATCGATTTCCATCAACCCCTCGTGGTTGAACATGGCCAGCGCCCGGCCCACGGGAATGTATACCGTGTCGTCCAGGTCAAAACCCAGCATCTGACCCTTGGCGCTCATGCTGCCGATCACCCGGTAGCTCTCGCCACCGATGCGGATTTTCTCGCCCAGCGGTGAATGGCTGCCGAACAGTTCCCGGCGCAGCTTGCTGCCGAGTACGGCATAGGCACGGGCGTGGCGCGGGTCGTCATCCGGCAGAAAACGCCCCTGGGCCACGGGAATCTGCCAGGCCTGGGGAACGGCCGAACCCGTGCCAAACAGGTTACTGCGCCGGCTTTTGCCCTGCCATTCCACCTCGGCATTGCCCTGGATGAAGGGCACCACCGCTTTCACCTGCGGCAGCCGCCGGAGATGGCGGGCATCTTCCAGTGACAGCGGGCGCACGGTGCTGATGACGGCACCGGAAAGGCCCAGGGTTTCGCTCTTGCCGGGGGTGACCGCCAGCAGATGGGTGCCGAACTGGGTGAACTGGCCGATGACAAAGCGTTGCACGCCTTCGCCAAAGGCGGTGAGCAGCACCACGGCCAGTATGCCCACGGCAATACCCAGCCCGGTCAGCAGGCTGCGTCCCGGCTGGGCGCGGATGGCACTGGAAGACAGTTGCAGAAGATCAGCCAGGCGCATGGGCGGGCCTCATCGTCCGGTCAGCGCCTGTACCGGGTCCAGCCCGGCTGCCCGCCGGGCCGGCAGGATGCCGAAAACCATGCCGGTCAACAGCGCGGTGCCCACGGCGGCGGGGACGGCCCACCAGGGCGGAACCAATGGCACGGCAGGGTAGAGCTGGCCTGCGATCAGCAGTGCCAGCGCCGACAGCGCCAGCCCGAGCAGGGAACCGGCTGCGGCCATGAGCACGGCTTCCAGCAGAAACAGTTGCAGTACCTGTCCGCGTGCCGCGCCCAGTGCCTTGAGCAGGCCAATTTCCGGCACCCGCCGGCTGACGGTGACCAGCATGACATTCATGATCAGGATACCGGCCACCAGCAGACTGATGGTGGCAATGCCGGCCACGGTCAGGGTCAGTGCGGAGAGAATGCGGTCGAAGGTACTCAGCACCGCGTCTTGGGTAATCACGGTGACATCGGCCTTGCCGCCGTGCCGCCGGGCGATGATGGCCAGGGCGTCCTCGCGGGCCTTGTGCAGATCGGCCTTGCCGCGGGCCTGCATCAGCACGCGAAACAGGGAAGGATTGTTGAACAGGTTCTGGGCCGAGGCCACGGGAATGATGGCCACATCACTCAGATCCGTGCCCAGGGACATGCCTTCCGGTGTCAGGATGCCGATGACCTGATAGCGCTGGTCGGCGATGCGCACCCACTCGCCCAGTGCATTGCGCGGACCAAACAGGGCCTTTTTCAGTTTCTGCCCCAACACCACCACAGCCCGCTGCTGTGTCAGTGGCATTTCCGGCAACAGGCGCCCCTGCTGTACCTGCAGCTGCCGGGCGATAAAGAAATCCCGGTTGCTGCCCAGTATGGTGACATCCCGTTCCAGTGACCCGTGGGAAACCGGCGCCTGGCCCACGCTGATGGGACCGATGCGGATGATGGCCGGGCTGCGCAGCAGGGCCTGGGCATCTTCCAGGGTC
>JALWTZ010000355.1 GCA_026993285.1 Lysobacterales bacterium
TTGTCACCGGGCAGCGGCAGGCGCGGATGGGCCTTGAGATAATCCATGAAGAAGACCTGGCGGAAGGTTTCCTGCCGGTCCTCGTCCTGGGGGGCGCCCAGGGTTTTCAGCTGCTGGCGCATTTCCTCGCGGGTGGCCAGCTTGTCCACCAGGCCCAGGTTCAGCGCCAGGGTGGCGAAATTGCCATCGGCCTTTTTCAGCTCGGCAATCATGCGGTCCAGATCCGGGTTCAGGGCTGCCGGGTCCAGCTCCCGCCGCTGGGCGATGGTGGCCACGGCCTGGTTCCACAGGTCACCCATCCAGTATTGGTTGGCTTCCCGGGCCGGTTCGGACATGTCATTGCGAATCCACGGTTCGGCGGCGGACTTGAAAGTGCCTACCTTGAACAGGTGTACATCCACGCCCAGCTTGTCCAGCCCTTCCTTGAAATAGTTGCGATAGCGGGCAAAGCCCTGCAGCAGCAGGAAGCCTTCCGGATGCAGCCAGACTTCATCGGCCTGCACGGCCAGCATGTACTGGCCCTGGGTCATGGCATTGCCCCAGGCGAAGATTTTCTTGCCGCTTTCACGGAAGTCATCCAGCGCCTGGGCGATATCGTTGAGCTGGGCCGGGCCGATGCCGGTCATGTGATCCGGCACGATGACAATACGCTCGATGTTGTCATCGGTCTTGGCCAGACGAATGGCACGGAGAATGTCCCGCAGACGGGTTTCTTCCATGGGTTGGTCGGACATTTGCGCCATGATGCGATCGCTCGGGCTGCCGGAATATTGCTCCACCACCCGCCCCTGCGGGGCCAGCACCAGCGCGGTGTGCTCCCGTGGCAGGGCGCTTTCGCCACCCTGGATGATGGCGCTGATGATGAGGATGATGATCAGCAGCAACAACAGGTTGAGAACGGAACGGCGCAGCAAGTCCAGGCCATGCCAGAGGGCCTTGAAAAAACGCACGATGAAGTTACCGGAAGATTCAGCCATGAATATACTCGTCAGGATTGGGATTCAGGGGCCAGACTAGCGCAGTTGGGCGGCCACGCCATCTGGCAAAGGTCATGTTCTCAGGCCTACCCCTTTCTTCATCAGCCACAGGCTGATGGCCGCCAGCACCACGAGAAAGCCCAGAATCACGGCGTAGGCGGTGCCGATGGACAGGTCGCTGACCCCGTGCATGCCGTAACGAAAGCCGTTGATCATGTAGAGCATGGGGTTGAACAGGGAGACCTGCTGCCAGAATTCCGGCAGCAGGTGGATGGAGTAGAACACACCGCCCAGGTAGGTCAGCGGCGTGAGGATGAAGGTGGGCACGATGGCGATGTCATCGAACTTGCGCGCAAAAATGGCGTTGATGAAGCCGGCCAGGGAGAAAATCACCGAGGTCAGCAGCACAATGCTGACTGTGATCCACGGGTTGTGCACCTGCAGGTGGGTGAAAAACAGCGCCACCGTGGTGACGATGGCCCCCACCATCAGCCCGCGAAAGACCGCGCCGGTGACATAGCCGGCCAGAATCACCGCATCCGGCAGGGGGGAAACCAGTATCTCCTCGATATGGTGGGCAAACTTGGCCCCGAAAAACGATGACACCATGTTGCCATAGGAATTGGTGATCACCGACATCATTACCAGCCCCGGCACAATGAAGCTCATGTAATCCAGCCCGCCCATGGTACCGATGCGCTGGCCGATGAGGTTGCCGAAGATGATGAAGTACAGCGTCATGGTGATGGCCGGCGGTACCAGGGTCTGCCCCCAGATGCGCAGAATGCGTTTCACTTCCTTGATGACGATGGTCTGGTAGCCGATCCAGGTGGGGTTGGGGGTGGAATTCATGCGGCCTCCTGTTCGGTCATGCGCAGGAACAGCTCTTCCAGCCGGTTGGCCTTGTTGCGCATGGAAAGCACGCGCAACTGCTGTTCTTCCAGCTGGCGGAACAGGCCGTTGAGAGCGCGGGCCTTGGGCACATCCACTTCCAGGGTTTGCGCGTCCAGCTGCCGGTATTCATAGCCTTCCAGACGCAGTGAATCGCTGGCCGGGCGGTCCAGATCGAGAATGAAGGTTTCCACATCCAGCTTGCCCAACAACTGCTTGATGGTGGTGTGTTCGATGATTTCCCCGTGGTTGATGATGGCCACGTTGCGGCACATCTGCTCGGCTTCCTCCAGATAATGGGTGGTGAGAATCACCGTGGTGCCATCCTGGTTCAGCCCGCGCATGAAACGCCACATGGAGCGGCGAATCTCGATATCCACCCCGGCGGTGGGCTCGTCCAGAATCAGCAGGCGCGGGTGGTGCATCATGGCACGGGCAATCATCAGTCGCCGCTTCATGCCGCCGGAAAGCCCACGGGAAGGCTGGTCGCGCTTGTGCCACAGATCCAGCTCGGTGAGAAAACGCTCGGCCCGCTCGTGGGCCAGCTTGCGTGGCACGCCGTAGTAGCCGGCCTGGTTGACCACGATGTCCAGCGGGCTCTCGAACTGGTTGAAGTTGATTTCCTGCGGCACCAGGCCGATGCACTGCTTGGCCTGCCGCCGGGCGGTGCGCAAGTCATGGCCAAACACCTTCACCTCACCTTCCGTGAGATTGACCAGCGAGCTGATGATGCCGATCAGGGTGGACTTGCCCGCCCCGTTGGGGCCCAGCAGGGCAAAGAAATCCCCTTCCTCCACCTGCAGGCTGACCCCCTTGAGGGCCTGCACCCCGTTCTTGTAGGTCTTGCGCAGTTGCTGTATGTCCAGTGCGTGCATGCTGCACTCCCGCCAGGCAAAGCGGCTATTATAATCCGCAAATACAAGAGAACGGTGAGAACCCATGGCAGAGACCTTTACCCTGAAGCTGGTGGCCCACAAGCCGCTGGCGGACAATACCGAGCACCTGGTGTTTGAACGCGCGGACGGCCAGCCGCTGTGCTTCCAGCCCGGGCAGTTCATCCAGTTGCACTTTCCCTGTGGCGAGACGACCGCCAAGCGCAGCTATTCCATCGCGTCCATCCCCTGCGAACCGGCACCGGAGGGTGAACACCCCTGCTGCCGGCAGATCGAAATTGCCGTCTCCTGGGTGGAAGGCGGCCTGGCCACCGGCTGCCTGCAAAAGCTCCAGCCCGGTGAAACCATCGAGGCCACCGGCCCCCTGGGGCGCTTCTGCCTGCCGGAAGAATCCGTGGAACGCTATGTGCTGGTGGGCACGGGCACCGGCATCACCCCCTACCGGGCCATGTGGCCGGAAATCCGCCGGCGCATGGCCGAAGGCACCCGCTTTGCCCTGCTCTTCGGCGCGCGCAGGCCGCAAGACCTGATCTACGATAGGGATTTTCTCGCCATGCAGGCCGAAAGCGAAGGCCGTTTTCAGTACCTGCCCTGCCTGAGCCGGGAACCGCGCCAGCCGCCCCGGCCGGAGGATTTTCACGGTCATGTGCAGGATCGCTTCGACAGCCTGAACCCCGACCCGGAAGCGGATGTGTTCTATCTCTGCGGTAATCCGGACATGGTGGATGAGGCCGCGGAAAAACTGCGGGCGCTGGGCTTTCCTTCC
>JALWTZ010000356.1 GCA_026993285.1 Lysobacterales bacterium
GGAATACCGGCCAGTTCCGGCCCGACGGCGTTGAGCTGGCACATGACCCGTGGGGCCAGCTCCGCATCCTCCGTGGCCAGTTTTTTCTGCTTCTGCGCCGTGGTGAGAATACCCACGCCCAGGGGCTTGCTCAGGTAGAGCCAGTCTCCGGCACGGGCCTGATCATTGCGTTTCAGGCGGGTTTCCGCCACCTGGCCGGTCACCGCCAGGCCGAAAATGGGTTCAGGCGCGTCGATGGAATGGCCACCGGCCAGCGGCATGCCCGCGTCCAGACAGGCCTGCCGGCCCCCGTCCACCACCTGCGTGGCCACTTCCGGCGGCAGCTTGTCCACCGGCCAGCCGAGTATGGCAATGGCCATCAGCGGCGTGCCGCCCATGGCATAAATATCGGAAATGGCGTTGGTGGCTGCAATGCGACCGAAGGTGAACGGGTCATCCACGATGGGCATGAAGAAATCTGTGGTGGAAATCACCGCCATGCCCTGCCCGGTGCGATAGACGGCGGCATCGTCCCGGCTGGCATTGCCCACCAGCAGGTCGGGAAAATCCGGCATGTGTACGCCACCGGCGAGAATCTCGTCCAGTACATTGGGGGCGATCTTGCAACCACAGCCGGCTCCGTGGCTGTATTCGGTCAGCCGGATGGCGGAAGAATGTTGTAGCATTGCACCTTTGAACCTGAATGCGCGTCAAGCGCACCATTGTAGCCCAAGCGAAACGGAAACCATGCATATCAAGAACGGCTTTATCGGCGCCATCGGCAACACCCCGTTGATCCGGCTGAACTACTTCAGCGAACTGACCGGCTGCGACATCCTCGGCAAGGCGGAATTCATGAACCCCGGCGGCTCGGTGAAAGACCGCGCCGCCCTGGAAATCATCACCCAGGCCGAGCAGCGCGGCGAACTGCACCCCGGCGGCACGGTGGTGGAAGGCACCGCCGGCAATACCGGCATCGGCCTGGCGCATATCTGCAACGCCCGTGGCTACCGCTGCATCATCGTCATCCCGGACACCCAATCGCAGGAAAAGCTGGACCTGCTGCGCGCCCTGGGCGCGGAAGTGCGCCCGGTGCCCGCCGTGCCCTATGCCGATGACAACAACTTCCAGAAAATCGCCGGCCGCCTGGCCGGGGAGCTGGAAAACGCCATCTGGGCCAACCAGTTCGACAACACCGACAACCGCCTGGCCCATTACAAGACCACCGGCCCGGAGATCTGGCGCGATACCGAAGGACGGGTGGATGCTTTCATCACCGCCAGCGGCACCGGCGGCACCCTGGCCGGCACCGCCCTCTATCTCAAGGAGCAAAGCCCCAAGGTACGCACCTGCCTGGCCGACCCCATGGGCTCGGCCATGTACAGCTATGTGAAGACCGGCGAGGCGGTGATGAGCCCCGGCCCCTCCATCTCCGAAGGCATCGGCAACAGCCGGGTGACCGCCAACTTCGACGGCGCGCCCATCGACGACGCCTACCAGGTCACCGACCAGGAATGCATCGAAACCGTCTACCGCATGCTCTACCACGAAGGGCTGATGCTGGGCGGTTCCAGCGGCATCAATGTGGCCGCCGCCGTCAAGCTGGCGCGGGACATGGGGCCGGGCCATGTCATCGTCACCACCCTGGCCGACGGCGGGCAACGCTACCAGTCGCGCATCTACAACCCCGCCTGGCTGGAGGAAAAGGGCCTGCACGCCCCATCCAGAAATACCTGAATACAACAAGGCCCGAGCAGGGGAACCTTGCCACCCCGCACCCGTCCAAGACAGCGAACTGAATCCATGGAGCAACCATGTACTACGCCATCATCTCCACCGATTGTGAAAACAGTCTGGAAAAGCGCAAGGGCGCGCGCCCGGCGCACATCGCCCGGCTGGAACAACTGAAAAACGAAGGCCGCCTGCTGGTGGCCGGTCCCTTCCCCGCCATCGACAGCAATGACCCCGGCCCGGCCGGCTTTACCGGCAGCCTGGTAATTGCCGAGTTCGAATCCCTGGAAGCCGCGCAAGCCTGGGCCGATGCCGACCCCTATCTGGAAGCCGGTGTCTACACCGAGGTGCTGGTCAAGCCCTACAAGCCGGTATTGCCCTGAGCGCGCCCGCCACCATGAACAACCAGCAACGCAAGCGAAAAGTCATCCAGCGGCTGCAGGCGGCCCTCAAGCCCACCGCACTGGAAGTCATCGACGAATCCCACAAGCACGCCGGCCACGCCGGCAGCCGGGAAGGCAAGGCGCACTTCCAGGTGCAGATCACCAGCCCGCTTTTCGAGAACCTTAGCACATTGAAACGCCACCGCATGGTGTACGATGCGCTGGGAGAAATGATGCAGGAAGACATTCACGCACTGGCCATCGAAGCCCGTGCACCGGGAGAACCACAATGAACGCCAAATCCGCCCTACACCCCTTGGCCATTGCCCTGCTTGCGCTGGGCCTGAGCGCCTGCCAGCCCGACAACGGCGGCAACAGCCCGCAACAGAACGCCACGGCCACCCGCGACCCCGCTGCGCCGCTGGTCAGCGTCAACCGCCCCGACCACAGCCCGGTGCTGGCGAAAGTCAATGGCCAGCCCATCAGCCAGGCACTGCTGGACGCCTATGCCGAAGAACGAGGCCTGAAGTTGAAAAGCAAGGCCGACTACCAGCGCGCATTGGACAATGTCATCGACCTGTTCGTCATGGCCGATGCCGGCCGGCAACAGGACCTGCACAACAAGCTGCGCTTCCAGCAGCGGTTGGCCATCAAGGAAAACACCCTGCTCTCCAATTCGCTGATTACCGTCTGGGTCAAGCAGCACCCGATATCCGACGAGGAAATTCAGCAGGAATACCAGCGGCAAGTGCAGCTGGCCGGTACCCATCAATATCACCTGCATCACATCCTCTTGCCCACGGTGGAAGAAGCCCAGCAGGTCATGGATCAACTGAAAAAGGGGCGGGATTTTCTCGCCATTGTGCAAGACTACAAACAAGTGCAAGGCTCCGAAGCCGGTGATCTGGGCTGGGTGGACAAGGCCCAGCTACCCGCTCCGCTGGCCGATGCACTCAACGAGATGAAAAAGGGCGAAACCAGCCCCGAGCCCATACAAAGCCAGTACGGCTGGCATGTACTCTATGTGGAAGATGTACGCGACCGCCCCGCGCCCCCGCTGGAAAAGGTGAAGGAAGGCATCCGCAAGGCGCTCTACCGCAAGCAGGTGGAAGGCTACATGGAAGAACTGAAAAAAGGCATGAAGATCGAACGGCTGGGCGAACCGCAAACCGGCCCCATGCCCTGACCATTTCGGGCCACCGTCAAGCCGCTCCCGCCTGGAGCGGCTTTTTTATGCCGCCAACTTCGCCAGAGCCGCCTGCAGGCGATCCACCAGCATCTCCACCTCCTCGGCGGAAATGATCAATGGCGGCACCAGGCGGATCACCGAATCCCGGGTCACATTGATAATCAGCTTCTCCTCCAGCGCCAGGCCCACCAGCGCATTCACCGGCCGGTCGCATTCCACCCCCACCATCAGGCCCTGGCCACGAA
>JALWTZ010000357.1 GCA_026993285.1 Lysobacterales bacterium
CCCGCGTGGTGGGCGACATAATGCCCAATACGGGCAATACAAACAGCACCAGTTTCAATCCGCGCCCCCGCGTGGGGGGCGACCGGGCGGCGTCTTCCATCACCGTCAGAATCTGGCTGTTTCAATCCGCGCCCCCGCGTGGGGGGCGACGCCGTGCGCGCCACTGCCGCCGCCCGCTCGCTTTGTTTCAATCCGCGCCCCCGCGTGGGGGGCGACTTTGGCATCATCTATCCGTTCATCAATCGTAGTTGTTTCAATCCGCGCCCCCGCGTGGGGGGCGACTCATTGATTCCCAAAAACTTACCGGATTTGCTAGGTTTCAATCCGCGCCCCCGCGTGGGGGGCGACTTCCAACAATTTGCCAAGATTCGGAACGGCATCTGTTTCAATCCGCGCCCCCGCGTGGGGGGCGACAAAATGCCCAAGTGGGCGAAAGTGTGGCCCAAATGTTTCAATCCGCGCCCCCGCGTGGGGGGCGACACCCTTGTCCACAAGATGATGCAGCCCAACTACATGTTTCAATCCGCGCCCCCGCGTGGGGGGCGACATCCTCAAAACATTTGAATAGTTGGTCAATTTTGTTTCAATCCGCGCCCCCGCGTGGGGGGCGACGATGAGAACGGTCGCTGGGATGTTCGGGCCGTTGTTTCAATCCGCGCCCCCGCGTGGGGGGCGACGCAGGTGCGACATTTTCAGTACGACAATGTCTTAGTTTCAATCCGCGCCCCCGCGTGGGGGGCGACACAATGGTATTATTGTGCATATCGTACCGGATTGTTTCAATCCGCGCCCCCGCGTGGGGGGCGACTATCAACATGGTTGACCCGGAAACGCCCGAATGGGTTTCAATCCGCGCCCCCGCGTGGGGGGCGACTAGGCTATGTTGTGATTGACAATGGTCTGGTAGTGTTTCAATCCGCGCCCCCGCGTGGGGGGCGACACTTCGGCGTAGGCGCCATGGTAGAGGTGGAAGTTGTTTCAATCCGCGCCCCCGCGTGGGGGGCGACATTCGCGCCCGGCGCACGGGTGGAGTTGTAGAGCCGGTTTCAATCCGCGCCCCCGCGTGGGGGGCGACAAGCCCCGGGAGGGCTGGGTCGTGGCCACGGAAGGGTTTCAATCCGCGCCCCCGCGTGGGGGGCGACGGCACCATTGTAACCTACTGAGCCACCGTAGAAAAAAATGCCACCGGCGCGAACCTCTCTTTTTCTTGCGGCCACTCTATCTCACAAAGCAGGCAAAGACTGTTTTTTGCTATCAATTCAGTTGTTAAAGAACAGCGCGAACCCGGCCGGTTGGTTATGGCCGCTTGGGGTTCGCGCTAGATGATCAGCGTACCTTCCGGGTCATAGGTGGGCTTGCTGCCCACATGCTCTACCCGACGCTTCCAGTTGGTTCCAAGATAATAGAAACGCAGACTGTCCTTTTCCTCGTCCATTTCCTTGAGCAATGCCACACGGAGATTTGCCCACTGCGCAGGGTCCACCAGGCACTCAAACACCGAGTACTGTACTCGCTGGCCATAGTCCTGGCATAACTTGGCGATACGGCGCAAGCGCCTTTGCCCACCGCCCGATTCCGTGCTCACATCATAGGTGATCAGTACCATCATGGCGTTACCCTCACTTCCAGATAAAGGCGGGATAAGCATCCAGATCCCCGCGCAGGCTTGCAGCCAGCAACCGGGCCTGTACATGAGGGATCAGCCCGATTTCAATGGTTTCATCCAGATAAGGATGGCGAATTGTCTCCCGCTTTCGTTCCTGCCAGGCAACCAGAACGGCCTTTCGCGTCTCGTCATCCATATTTACCGCACCTGTTTCCGTGGTGATGAATCCTTCCGGCCTGAGCTGACCACGGTTGAGCAATGCCAATGCAAGCCGGTCTGCCAATGGCGCGCGCAGCTCTTCCATCAAGTCAAGCGCCAAGGCAGGCCGGCCAGGGCGATCACGGTGCAGAAAACCCATGGCCGGATCCAGGCCCACGCCTTCCAGTGCCGAGGCAATGTCATGCCGCAACAAGGTATACAGGAAAGACAGCAGCGCGTTGACTGGATCCAGCGGCGGTCGCCGGTTGCGGCCATCGAATCGAAATGTTTTGTGCTGGTTCAGTATCAGTTGATCGAAAACATCGAAGTAGGCACGGGCAGCCGCGCCTTCATATCCACGCAGTGAATCCAGTAGAACCCCCTCCACTCTGACCTGCCGCAACAAGCTGGCAAGATGCTGGATGGCGCTTTCAACCCGTTTCATCTCGCCATGTTTTTTTCGATCCCGCAGTATCCGCTGCAACACGAAACGGCTGTTGGCAATTTTGGCTGCAACCAATACGGCTGCAAGAGCTGCGGCCTGCCGGGGGTTGTCACTTATACGATGCTGTTGCCGCCGCAACAGCACGTTACCAGAAACCGGGCCTTCTACCCTGGCCAGAAAACGGCCGTATTCGGTAAAAAACACCAGTGACACCCCGCGTTCGGCACAGAGACTCATCAATGGCGAACTGGCGCTGACCTGCCCAAAGCCCACGATGGAACCCAAATTGTGTATGGGCAGCCGCAGCCGGGTTTCCTGCTGAACACGCACCAGTACATTCTCGCGCTCCCGTGTCAGCCATGCACCTTGTGTAGTTACATACAGCGTATTGAGCAGTCGCTTCATCGTTCAGTCCTGAACTTCAGGCCAATCTGGCAATCATTGACTTTGCCATGGGGTCATTCACTCAGCATTCTTTCAAGGTATCCGGCTGCACTGGGCCGGGCAGGGATACAAAGTTCGCGCAATGAGCAGTGATCACATTTTGAGCCAGGCTCCGGGGCTGGCAAGTGGCCTGTCTGATAAACAGCATGCATGTCATTTGCCAGTTTCAGGGTTTTTCTCCGCAGTGCTTCATTGATTTCGACCCGTTCGCGTCTTTTTGGCTTGCCATAGAAAATGGCGCCTTCCTGAACGGAAACCTCGAGCATTTCCTCCAGCGCCATTGCCTGTGCGCAAAGCTGGATGCGGTCCCAGTCTTGTGCCTTGGAGCGGCCTCGTTTGTATTCCACCGGAAAGGGCTGCCAATAGCCCTGGCGACCTGGCAGGCTGCAGCCGGTAGCCGAGCGATGAAATTCAACCACGTCGGCCACGCCGGAAACCCCTAGTACCTGGCAAACCAAGCGTAGGCTACGGGCCATATGCAAGTCACCGCGGGTTTCAGCCCCACCTTCATTGGCACGGGTGTGCAGAATCTGCCCCTCTGCCGTAAACCGGTTTTCAGCCCACTGCTGGTCGAGATGAATCAGGGCGAACTGACGCGGGCAATAGGCATAATGCTGCAATGCAGAGAGAGGGAGTAAGTCAGCTTCCATTCCACCACCTCCCGGCTGGCACATCATCCTTTATGGTTGCCTGTGCAAACTCCACGCAGTTCACCCTGCCTGTTCATTCAAACCCGGCGAATCAAAGTCACGCCGTTGCCCATATTCCGGTTTTCCGCTGGCTGGATTACCTCATCCAGTGGCTGGCCATCAAACAATACGCGATAGTCACTGAAGGTTCGTGCCGGTTTATCGACAGCCAGCCGTTCCACATCAATCCGCTCGAACAGCGCGTGGGCATGGGCATTGCCCAGTTTGCTGTCGTGCTTGAATACCAAAAGCCCACGAGTGGCCATCTCCCCACGGGCAGCGGAACGGTCGTGTTCGAACATGTTTTCCAGTGCCTGCCAGAGCAGCTCCAGATCAGTTTCAGAAAAGCCTGTCTGGCCGGCCAGGGGCGCGGAGACGAAGCCGTGGGCGACATAGAGACCATAAGGGACAGTGTGCTTGCGCCCCATGGTACGGTTGTCGCCTTCCTGCTTTTCCGCCTCCGCCTCGGTGGCGACGGCCATGCGGGTGATGGAGTGTTCCTGGGCGAAGATGGGATCGACCGAGCGGGCAAAGGTGAGTTGCACGGGGCCACGCACCTGGCCACAGTTGACACCGGTGGACATAACCGCACCGAATGTGCGGACATCAAAAAAGTTTCTGCACATCCAGGATCGAGCCTCGTTGACCTTGTCCCCACCCTTGCGTTTTTTCGAATCCCCCTTGAGCAGCTCTTCTGCCCCAATCGCAATGTATGCACGTTCATGCTGCTGATTCAGAATCGCTTTTTCCTTGATATAGATTTCATAGGGTGGCTGCTCTTCCTTCACCAACCCAACATAGTTACGTACCTTGCGTTTCAGACTGACATCAGTGACCAGCCCCTTGCCGGTCTCGGTATCGACACGGGGCAGGTTGCCGGCATCCGGGTCACCATTGGGGTTGCCGTCCTTCACGTCGAACAGCAGCACGAAGTCATAGCGGTTTGTCAGGCTCATTGGTCGTCTCCTTGTGCGGTTTCGGTTTCACGTTTTTTAAAAAAATCCTGGCGCTGGTGGTAGTAGCCGATGGCAAAGCGACCCTGGTCTTCCAGTGAAAGATGCGGAGGAAAATCACCGATTCCGTCGATGATTTCACCCTGCATTCGCTCGAAATAGACTTCTCGGCCCTTGTGTTCCAGCTTGCCCAAATGGTGCTTTGACAGTTTTATCAGCGTGGGAAAAACCGCCACCGGCGTGCTAGAAGCCGAGCCATAGTAGCGGTCACGGATAGTTGCGTTGATACCGGGACTGGCTTCTTCCTGGATCTTCTCCAGCACGGCGAAGAGCCGGCCCAGGCGGTAGCCGGGGTTGGTATTGTCGGGGTCCAGTGACACGGTGATAACCTCCTTTTGGTCAGGGTTTGAAAAACGGATTGTGCGATTGAGACAAGCCTTGATCAGGGCTGCTCGCGAATAGATAATTTCACGCTCGGCGCGGCAACGTTGTATCGCTGCAACCAGCAAGGCATGGGGATAAGGGCGACCTTCGAGTATGGCGCGCAGGGTGTCGCCGGCGAGGTTGGGTGGAATGTTGTCCGCCTTGCCCTGAACAGCAATGCCTACCAGCAGACGGAACAGCGATAGGTATTCCGGCTGGTTGCTGCCATGCACCAGGCAGACATCTTCAAAATGCTGAATGATATGGCCAGCCATTTCACCGACCGTAGTCACCTGCCAGAAGCGTACGGCAATACGGGCGGCGTTGGGCGACAACCCGAGCACGAAAAAGCGGATACCGGCATCATCGCGCACATAGCGGCCATGATGGATGGACTTGAACAGGGCCGCAACCTTTTCGGTTTGCCGGTCGGGGTCATCCTTCGGCGGCTCACCAAAGATATCAACCACTGCGGTTTCCATCCCGGCAGGACGTTCCGCCCAGAAAACGGTGGAGCTGTCACCGACCTGCAGGCGCTGGGGCGAACCCTTGCGCAGCAGATGGTTGAGCGCCGTGGTATAGGCGAAGACGGGCCTTTCACCCACCGGGGCATTGTGGCCTTGTTCCTTACCCATGGATCGGAAGGCATCCAGGTTGAACGAGATGATGTTGGCACCAGAGGTCTGCGCCCCCCAAACCCCCTTGATTGCAGGATGCAAACGACTGATACCACGTTCCTCACCTGTAATCAGGCAGATGCCCTTGTCCTGGCTGTCGGCGGCCTCTTCCGCCAATCGTTCGATGGTATCTTTGACAGCAGGTCGCTGGCAGACCAGTTCACTGTCACCAGCAAACCGAAAACTGAGGTTGGGATTGCTGCGGAGTTCTTTCCAGATGGGCAGACGCATCAAGTCGCGACAGACCAGCTGCTCCAGGAAAGCCATCACCGCGATGATGCCGGGGTCACTGGCCGCCGGTTCCGGCAGCGAGTGAATGCGTTCGATGAAGGCTTCGTGTTGTTGCAGGACGCGAGCCGGGTCGGGCTTCTTCTGCCCCTTCTTCACCTTTCGCGGAATAGCCAGTACATACTCGGCATTGTCCCAGAGCAGATTGCTGGCGATGCCCGAAGTCTTTTTGACGCCCTGGGGCACAAGAAAGGCCCGTGCCTGCTTCTTTCCGCCCTCGCCGCTGCGGGTGTCCTCGATCTGGATGAGATGTCCATTGGTGTCGATTTCGATGACGAAAGGGATCTCTTTCCATTCGAAGCCGAACGGCGGCAGCGCATCTTCGGGGTCGGTTTGCTTGCGCTGGTAGTAGTCGTATAAGGCCTGCAGGATCATCCGCGTACCTCCTCGCTGTGCCAGCCTGGCACTTCGATAACGCCGTTCTCCAACCGCGCCTGAAAGAAACGCGGTGAGGGGGAAGTCCGATCGCTGTAATCCAGGTCGAAGAGCATCCAGCCCAGGTCGCGGGTCTCGGGAATGGGTGGCGGATCGGTTGCATCAGGTTCGACCAGCCGGAAGTTGGCGCTGAATTCCCGGCAGCCCAGATAGGGCTGGTTGAAGCACTGGCCCTTACCTGCACGGCGCAAGAACATCTGGACATATTTTTCCGGCTCTTCCTGTTTGTCCAACAGTTCAAAACGCGCATGCAACCGATAGTGGACATCACGCAGAAACAGGCCGGCGCGCTGCTGGCGGTCGTCCTCGATATACACACCAAGTTCCCCCTTGCCCTGTTTCATGGCTGTTTTCACATTACGCTCCGAGATCACCCCACCCAGTTCGTTGCGGCGCAAGTTGATCCAGCGGATGGGGTTGAGCACCTCGATGCGATGAATGTGCCAGCGAATGGCCGGTTTCCAGAGGATGGCGTCGAAGATGGCGCGTGCCGCCGAGGGGGTGATAACGTCGTAGGAGACGCGCTCTACCTTCATTTCAGGGCGGGTGAAACAGGCGAAATCGCCGCGAACGTCCAAGCAATAGGTTTTCATCGTTCCAATCTCTCCATAATGGTCAAATCACCAGATCTGAGGCTGATGGTGCATCGGTTTCCAGCGCCAGCCCTAGGGTGGGATCATAGATGGTAGTGCCTTCCATCTGTGCCCAGATGCCGGGGTGAATCTCCTCAATCTGGCCATCGTCCTGAAGCCTGCGGAAATGCCAGTCGGAGATATTGACGCTGTATCGTTGCAGCTTGCGCATCAGACGGCGGCTGGGGCCCTTGGCGCACAAAGTGTTCAGCAGGCGATCGATCTCCCGGTCATCCACATTGCCGTGGTAGCGTACCAGCAAGGTCTGGCCTGTCTCTTCGATGATGCGGAAGCGTCTGGCGGCGGTGCGGAATTGCACCTCCAGTCCATTGCCGGGGGTGAGCAGGCAGCTGACCTGCTTTTCGTCGAGTTCGGTATCGTCGTAGAACAAATGGAAGAAGGTGCCGAAATTGCGTCGTGCAAGCGGCTCGTCACCATTTACCGCCAGCACCGAGACGGTCTTGGCCGCCGCGCGCCGCATGACACCGGGCGGCGGCGGTTCCGGGGGGACGAAAACCACCACATCGCCACGCTCCAGACGGCCCTCGCGGTTGCAACGCCCGGCAGCCTGGGTGATGGAGTCCAGCCCGGCCAGGGCGCGATAGACCACCGGAAAATCCAGATCGACACCGGCCTCCACCAACTGGGTGCTGACCACGCGCACCGGCTCGCCATCAGCCAGCCGACGCTTGATGTCAGCGATGACGTTGGAGCGGTGCTGACCGCACATCAGGGCTGATAGGTGGATGGTGCCTTCCGGCAGCAGGGCGTGCAGCTCGCGGGCCTGACGGCGGGTGTTGACGATGGCCAGCACGCTGTCATGACTAGTGATCTCATCGGCGATAGTCTGCCAGTCACTGGGGACATTGAGGTCGGTAGGAAACCTGATCCGCACCCGCTCCAGGGCGGCATACAGGGCATCCGGGTCGTCAATGATCTCGCGAACGTTTTCCAAACCGCGCAGCCGGGTCTTGCCGAAGCTGTCCCGGCGGGTCTCCAACGCCGGCTGGGTGGCAGTGGAAAGCACGACCGTGACGCCATAGTGTTCGACCAAAAGATTCAGTGTGTCGAGGATCGGCTGCAAAAAGGCCGGCGGCAGCAGTTGCGCCTCATCCAGCACCACCACGCTGTCCACCAGGTTGTGCAGCTTGCGGCAGCGGCCGGGGCGAGCCGCAAACAGGGATTCGAAGAATTGCACGCTGGTGGTGACGATGATGGGGGCATCCCAGTTCTCCGTCGCCAGCCGGGAGCGGGCCGTTTCACGGTCGGGGTCGAGGCTGCTGTGGTGCTCGATCACCGCCTCGCCGAAAATACCGCGGAAGATGTCAGCAGTCTGCTCGATGATGCTGGTGTAGGGAATGACATGGATGATGCGCTGCTTGCCATGCCGGATTGCGTGGTCCAGCGCGAAGGCCATGCCGGAGAGCGTCTTCCCCCCACCAGTAGGAACGGTCAGTGAAAAAATGCCAGGGTCATCTATGGCCCGTGCCCGGCATTGGTGCCGGATATCGGCGCGCAGCCGGTTGACGGGGGTATCCGGCGTATCTTTCGTAAACGAGTCCATGTGCTGGTCGAACTTGACGCGCAGATTTTCCAGGTCGGGGTGGCCGCCGCGCAGGCCGGCGCGCCCTTGGTCCATAAAGGCCTCGGTATCGAGAAAATCGGCATCCACCAGACAGGAAAAGAGCATGCGCACCCAGAGTGCAAAGCCGGTCTTTCCACCCGGAATTTGCAAAGAGGGTGTTTCGGCTTCGAGCACATCCGCCGGAACATCTATTGCTCGTGCTTTTTCCAATAGCTCCGTCTGTTGCAGACGCTCGCGCAGGCTGCCGCCGCTGCCTTCTTCCAGCTTTTCCCAGTCTGGCAGGCCAGCGTGGTGGCCAGAGATCAGATAGGCAAGAATGCGTCCGTACAGGCCAAGTTTTTCGACGGCGTAGATGGCCCCGGCAGTGGAATGATCAACCCGCCCTGAATCACCCTCCAGGTGCGCCTGCTCACGTTCGTAACCGCTCTTTTCGCGGATGTAGCGCTGAAAATCAGGATTAAACTTGCCAAGATCGTGCCACCGCCCCGCAAGTTTGGCCCATCGCCCGGCCGAGAAAGGCTGCGCGAAATCGGCGCTCAGCTTCGCGACCGATTTCAGGTGCTCCGTGAGCGGGTGTTCAATCCACTGCTCACTTTTCTCATCCTGCCTGACATGTGCAATCGGTCTGTCCATATCAACAACTCCTGTCATTGCCATCAGGACTATACTTTAGATTGTCCCAGTCTCAAAACCTGAGACTGCCCCCGCCGCAATGCTATAATTTCGGCCCTTTTTCCACAGGCAAGAACCATGAGCAAAACCCCTGCGCTGGATCAGTTGGAACGGCGGGTGTTGGTCCATTTTGGCGAGTTGAGTCTCAAGGGGCAGAACCGGCCCAATTATGTGCAGCGGCTGCGCACCAATGTGCAGCAAAGGCTGCAGGCGGAAGGTTTTGAAGTGCCGGTGCGCTCGGCCTATGACCGCCTGTTTGTGGAGGCGGGGGTGATGCCGGAGGGGGACATGCAGCGCCTGCTGGCCTGTCTGGACGAGGTGCCCGGCATCAGCTGGTACACGCCGGCCTGGTGGATCGACCGGGCGCAGATGGGCCTGGAAACCGGCATGCTGGAGTTGGATTTGCTGGATCAGGCGGTACAGGAGCTGGCCGCGCCGGCCTGGCGCGAGGGGGCCCGTTTCGCCATCCGGGTCAAGCGTGGCAACAAGGGCTTTCCCATGCGTTCCATCGATCTGGAACGGCACCTGGGCGGCGTGGTGCTGAAAAACACCCCGTGGTCGCAGGTTTCTCTCACCGAGCCGGATTTCCGCATTCTGCTGGATGTGGTCAACCACGGGGCCTATCTGTATACCGAACGGCGCAAGGGCATGGGTGGCCTGCCGCTGGGCATGACCGGACGGGTGCTCACCCTGCTTTCCGGCGGCTTCGATTCGCCGGTGGCCGCCTGGCTGATGGCCAAGCGCGGCTGCGAGGTGGATTTCATCCACTTTACCGCCAACCACATGCAGCAGAAACAGGCGGAAAGCTACAAGGTGGCCCGCATCGTCCAGCGGCTGTCGCGGGTTTTGGGGCGTACCCGCCTGCATCTGGTGCCCTACACCCATTTTGACCTGGCGCTGATGGAACAGCAGGTGCCCTACGACCTGATTCTCTTCCGCCGCTTCATGGCCCGCTGCGCCCAGCGGCTGGCGGCCGACTGGGGCGCGCAGGTGCTGGTCACCGGCGACAACCTGGGCCAGGTGGCCTCGCAAACCATGGAAAACATGGTTTCCATGACCCGCTCGGTGGACATGCCCGTGCTGCGCCCGCTGCTCACCTACGAGAAGGAAGAAATCATCGACCTCTCCCGCCGGCTGGAACTGTTCGAAACCTGCAAGGAGCCCTACAAGGATTGCTGCGCGCTGATCAGCCACTCGCCCAAGACCCGCTCCCGCCATGACAAGCTGGAAGCCATCGAGACCCGCTGTTTTGAAGACTACGACAGCCTGATCGAAAACAGCCTGGCGGAAGCCACCACCCTGCGCTACCGCTACGGCAGGCTGGAGGATAGCGGCGAATAAACTACTGCCGGGAATGCAGGCCGATCAGATTGCCCTCGCTGTCTTTCACCAGTGAGATAAAGCCATACTCGCCGATGGACATCTTGGGCCGTACCACCTCGCCACCGGCCGCCGCGACCCGGCTTTCTTCCTCGGCACAGTCCACACAACTGAAATAGACCAGCGTGCCACCGGGGCCAGAGGGCACACCCTCGGCCTTGACCAGCGCTCCAGCCGTGCCATGGCTGGCCATGTTCATGGCGAAACCCCACATTTCCGGCTGTTCCAGTGGAAATTTTTCCAGCTCACCCTGAAAAACCGTTTCATAAAAGGCGCGGGCACGGGGCATATCCTGCACGTAGATCTCAAACCAGCCGACGGGATTGGCCTTCATCGCGACATTCCTCTTGTGTAGACGGGGAGCTCACAGGGTAACAGGAATCCGGTCCACATTTTTCCACACTCCGTTTTTGTTGTATATTTATCACACTTTCAGCCTGTATACTTCCGGAGTCCGCCATGCCTGCCCTGACCGCCCTGCTCTTGCTGCTCGCCACCACCGCCCACGCCATTGATATCGACAAGCTCCCCACACCCCCCAATACCAGCAACCGCTTCAGCCTGGGCGAGGATATTGCCGTAAGAACCCCCTGGATGGTGGTGGGCATGCCCAATGACGGCGCTGGCGGGCAGGTATTTGTCTACCGCTACAGCAACAGCCAATGGGCTTTTCATCAGGCGCTCACGCCCCCGGTCACACTGAACACGGGCGCGGGATTTGGCACGGCCGTGGATGTGGCGCGCGAGTACAACCCCAAGAGCGGCATCCAGGCCTGGGAAACCTTTATCGCCGTGGGCGCGCCGGATTACGACAATGGCAACGGCAACAACGAAGGCGCGATGTTCCTCTACAAGCTGAATGAAACCAGCGGCCAGTTTGAAAGCAGGGCCAGCTTCATTCCCCAGTTTGTCAATGTACCGAATGTGGAGAACACCAGCGTGCGTGATTTCGGTGCCAGCGTAGCCATTTCCGGTACTGTTTTTGAACAGAATGGCGACCTGATCTGGGATGTGCTGGTGGGTGCTCCGAGAGCGGCATTCACCGACACCACCAGCACGGGTACCGGTGCCGTTTTCGCCATCCGCCGCAGCGCGGATGCCACCGTCTGGGAACTGAATACCGCCATCGCACCCGGCGATGTCAACGGCACCAATGGCATTGCCATTTCAGCCATGCGCTTTGGCACGGCCGTGGATGTGAACCACGGCGTGGCCATCATTGGCGCGCCCGACTACCGCCCCGCCAACTACAGCGCGCAAACCTTCGGCAATTCAGGCGCGGCCTGGGTGTCCTCGTTTGGTGGCCTGACCGCCACCTGGGCCGACCGGGCCACGGAACTCACCCTGCCGGATGCGGAAGTCAACACCGGCTCCGACATCGGCAGCCGGGTCGCCATCAACGCGGAGAATCTGAACCTGCTGGTTGCCGGCGACCCCACCGGCAACAGTGGCAACGGGCAGGTATTCGTCTGGGTGGGCAGCCAACATGCGCAAACCATTCGGGAAAGCGGCGCGGGTAGCCGTTTTGGCGAGGATGTGGACCTGGCCTTCCGCCTCAACGCCCTGCCCACCCAACTGGTCATCGGCGCGCCACAGATGAACAGCAGCACCGGGGCGGCCCTGCATTATCTGCTGGATGTGCCCAATCTCAACTTCTATCGGAATCAGTTTTTCTACGGGGTCAATACCGCTTCCCCCGACCGTTTCGGCTACCGGGTCAGCACCGATGGCTTCCAGTTCGGCTTCAGCACCAGCCCCAATGTCTTCAACGGGCAGGGCGACGGCTGGGCCGGGCAGGGCCCGTTCAACTTTGCCGATGGTTTTGAATAGGCCGGGCGCGCACCACCCGGCGGTAGGGGGTGGGGCCGGGCTTGTGGTCGGGCAGGCAGGTGCTGAGCAGCAGGCTGCCGTCGCCGGGCAGGGTCAGTTTGGGTTGTGACAGGTCGCGCACTTCCACCACCCGCCAGTATTCCACTCCCTGGCCCCGGTCGAGGCGCAGTTCATCCCCCACTTGCAGCTTGCGCACGCCGATGAAATGGGAATTGCGGTGGGCGGCCAGCAGGGTGTCGCCGGTTTCCGGGTCCTGATAGTAGCCGGGGCCGAAGGCCAGGGTACGCAGGCTGAGGCCGTCCAGTACATAGAGGGTACGGTGCAGGCGGGGGATTTCCAGTACGCCCACCGGGTGGAAGTCGGCCCAGGGCCAGGGCGGCTGCCGGTGGTCACCGGCCTGTTCCGCCGCCCAGCTGCGGGCGATCAGTGCCTGCGCCAGCCAGGCCTTGCCCTGCACCCAGCCCAGGGGCATGGCCCCGGCCAGCAGCAGGGCCAAGCCCGTGTAGCGCAGCCAGCGGCGCATCAGGCAGGCTTCCCTGCCCGTGCCGCCAGCAGGGTCAGCAGGCCGGCCAGCAGCAACCAGAGATAGCCATCCAGTGGCAGGTCGGTTTGCGGCAGGGCCAGCGTGGCCGCCTTGCGTGCCACCGGCGCGGCCGGGCTGGCGTTGGCGGCCTGCATGTCGAGCTGTTCCTCTTCCTCCGGACGTGCCCGTTCTTCCGCCGTCACCACAAAGCTGGTCCAGGGGCTGACCAGGCCGGCATCCAGCGCCAGGTCGGTCAGTTCCCTGATGGTGCTGTCACGATCTTCCGGCGGAATCTCGCCCAGCAGCATGGCCATGCGCCGGTCCTGAATGAATTGCCCGGCCCAGAGCTTGTACAGCCAGGGACTTTCCACCGCGTCCGCCGTGGGCACGGCCCGCAACCAGCGTTTGCTGCCCAGCAGGCCGTCGATCTTGAGCATGTCCGGAACCGGGCCTTCGGTTTTCACCAGCTGCCACAAGGGTTGGCCCAGGTAGAGATCGGGCACGGAACGCAACTGCCCCTTGGCCAGTTCGGGCCAGGCCACTTCGATATCCCGCAGGGCCGGTGTGCGCAGTTGCTCGAACAGTTGCTGAATGCGGAAGCCCACTTCCCTCAGGTCACCGATATGCGTTTCCACACCCCGGCCCAGGCGGGCCATTTGCCGCATGAAGGCACTGTTGGGCGCGGCACCGATGCCCACGGGGAAAATCCGGCTTTTGCCCGCGCGGGCCTTGACCAGC